>NZ_JBWKVA010000006.1:23464-312995 GCF_059421425.1 Pseudomonas sp. GW821-FHT02H09 | reverse complement strand
ATCGCCGATGGTAGTGTGGGGTTTCCCCATGTGAGAGTAGGTCATCGTCAAGATTAACTTCCGAAACCCCTATCTGCATCTGCAGGTAGGGGTTTTGTTTTTGCGCGCGATTTGTCGGCGCGGGCTGGCTCGCGATGGCGATTTCCAAGACGCCATGGCGCGCACTCGAGTGTCGACCGGCTGGCTCCTACAGAATAGACTCAATCTTTTTCCGAGCCAGAGCCTTTTATGCCTGATCCGGTTGACGCCTCCAGGGTGTCAGATTTGCCGCTGGACGACTTGGTAGCGTGCCATGAGTGTGATTTGCTGATGCGTAAACCACGGCTCGCTCATGGCGAGAAAGCCCAATGTCCGCGCTGTGGTTATGAGTTGTACGCCCATCGACACAATGTGGTGGATCGTAGTCTGGCATTGGTCATCGCCGCACTGCTGTTATATGTCCCTGCGAACTTTTTACCCATCATGCGGCTCAATCTCTTGGGGCAGTCGTCAGAAGATACTGTTTGGACTGGCGTTGTCGGTTTGTTCAATACCGGCATGCAAGGTGTGGCCGTCGTGGTGTTTCTTTGCAGTATGGGGATTCCGCTGCTCAAGCTGATCTGTCAGTTAGTCGTGCTGCTGAGTATTCGCTGGAATATTGGGCGCAGCTACGGCCTGTTGCTCTATCGCACTTATCACCATTTGCGCGATTGGGGGATGCTTGAGGTCTACCTGATGGGCGTATTGGTGGCCATCGTGAAGTTGGCAGATATGGCCGCGATCGCTGTCAGCCTTGGCTTGGCGTGTTTTATCAGTTTGCTATTGGTTCAGGTCTGGCTGGAGGTGGTGATGTCGCCTCATCAAATCTGGCAAGCATTGTCAGGAGAGGATGCTCATGCGGGCGATTGATGCAGGCATTTTGATTTGTGCCGAATGCCATGAGTTGAACAGGCAGGAAGCGGACCGCGATGAGCAGGTCTGCACTCGCTGTGGTGCGCTGGTTCATGCGCGTCGCCCGAATAGTTTGATGCGCACCTGGGCATTGCTGATTACTGCTGCGATTCTCTATGTACCGGCGAACGTATTGCCGATTATGACGGTCAGTTCTTTAGGCCAAGGTGATCCCAGCACCATTATGTCGGGCGTGATTCAGCTGGTTCAGCATGGGATGTTCCCGATCGCCGCCGTCGTATTTATCGCCAGCATCCTGGTTCCCACCTTCAAGTTGGTGGGAATCAGTTTGCTGTTGTTCTCAGTGCAGCGCCACCAGCCGCTTTCGGCCCGCCAGCGCATCATTATGTATCGGTTTATTGAGTTCATTGGCCGCTGGTCGATGTTGGATATCTTCGTGATCGCCATTCTGGTGGCGGTGGTGAATTTTGGTCGGCTTGCCAGCATCGAGGCTAATCTCGGCGCTATAGCCTTTTCCAGTGTGGTGATTTTGACGATGCTTGCAGCAGTAACTTTTGATCCCCGACTGATTTGGGATAACACGGAATCGGACGGCGACCATGACTGATTTGCCTGACGCTAAAACCCGACCGGCTTCCAATTGGTCAGCCATTTGGGTACTACCGCTGATCGCCTTGGTGATTGGCGGTTGGCTGGGCTGGCGTGCCTACAATGAGACCGGAATAGAAGTTCAGGTCCACTTTGAAAGCGGCGAAGGCATTCAGGCAAAAAAGACTGAAGTGGTCTACAAAGGCATGTCGGTCGGTAAGGTTAAAGCCCTGGCCCTCGATGACGAAGGTGATACCAAAGGGGTGGTTGCCACCGTCGAGATGAACAAGGATGTCGAGCAATACCTGAGGACCAGCACTCGCTTCTGGCTGGTCAAACCGAGCGTGACTCTGGCAGGGATTACCGGGCTCGAAACGCTGGTTTCGGGTAACTACATTGCGGTTAGTCCGGGTGAGGGTGAGCCGACCCGAAAGTTCAAGGCCCTGGCGAAAGAGCCGCCGTTATCGGATTCCAAGCCAGGCCTGCACCTGACCATCAAGGCTGAGCGCCTGGGTTCGCTGAATCGCGGTAGTCCGGTGTTCTACAAGCAGATTCAGGTCGGTCAGGTTAAAAGCTATCAGTTGTCTGGAGATCAGAATACCGTCGAGATTAAAGTTTTTATTGAGCCAACCTATGCCAGCCTGGTGCGCAAATACACGCGTTTCTGGAATGCCAGCGGGATCAGTATCGATGCCAACTTATCCGGGGTAAAAGTACGCAGTGAGTCTCTGGCCAGTATCGTGGCGGGTGGTATCGCGTTCGCCACTCCGGATAACCGCAAAGACAGCCCCCCCACTGATCCGAGCCTGCCATTTCGCCTCTATGAAGACTTCGAGGCCGCTCAGGCCGGTATTCGGGTCAAGGTGAAACTCAGTGACTTCGAAGGTTTGCAGGCTGGTCGCACGCCGGTCATGTACAAAGGCATTCAGGTCGGTAGCTTAAAAGCCTTGAAGGTCGATTCTGATCTATCCAGTGCGAGCGCCGAACTGACCCTGGATCCGCTGGCCGAAGATTATCTGGTGAATGGCACCCAATTCTGGGTGGTCAAACCGTCGATTTCGCTGGCTGGTATCACCGGGCTGGAGGCGTTGGTCAAAGGTAACTACATCGCGATCCGGCCGGGTGACAAGGGCGGTGCACCGCAACGCGAGTTCGAGGCGCGTGCCAAGGCTCCGCCGCTGGATTTGCGCTCCCCTGGCCTGCATATGGTGTTGTTGACCGACAATCTGGGCTCGCTGGAGGTCGGTAGCCCGATTCTCTACAAGCAGGTCAAAGTCGGCTCTGTGCAGAGCTATCAGTTCTCGCGTACTCGTAAACAGTTGGTCATCGGTGTGCATATCGAGAAAGAATACGAAGGGCTGGTCAACGGCTCGACTCGATTCTGGAATGCCAGCGGGATCACGCTGTCGGGCGGTTTGACTGGCGGTATTCAGGTCAAGAGCGAATCGCTGCAAAGTCTGATGGCCGGTGGTATCGCTTTCGAAACCCCCGAGGCGAAAGTCCCTCTGAGCAAGCGTATTCCACGCTTTCGCCTGTACGCGAACCATGAAGAGGCGCTGCAGAAGGGCACGCTCGTGACGATCAAGGTCGATCGTGCCGACGGATTGCGAAGTGGCACGCCAATTCGCTTCAAGGGGCTGGATGTCGGCAAGGTTGAGGATGTCGACCTCAGCGATGACCTGCAATCGGTGTTGCTGACGGCGCGCATCACCGAGGTGCCGGAACGTATTGCCCGAATTGGGAGCCAGTTCTGGGTGGTCAAGCCGGAGCTTGGTCTGATCAAGACCTCCAATCTTGAAACGCTGGTCACCGGGCAATACCTGGAAGTTCAGCCGGCCGCGAAAAATCTTGGTCCACAAAAAAGCTTTGTAGCGTTGGCCCAGCCGCCGGAGTCGGCAGTGCCCGAGGCGGGTCTGAGTCTGGTACTGAGTGCCGCTCGCCGTGGTTCGCTGAAGATTGGTGTGCCGGTGACGTACCGAGAAGTGACCGTGGGTAAGGTTACCGGCTATGAGTTGGGCCAGACTGCGGACAGGGTTCTGATTCATATCCTGATCGAGCCGAAGTATGCGCCATTGGTGCGCAGCGGCAGCCGATTCTGGAACAGCAGCGGTTTCGGTGTGGACTTCGGCCTGTTCAAGGGGGCGACAGTGCGCACCGAGTCCCTGGAGACGTTGATCCAGGGCGGCATTGCCTTTGCCACACCGGATGACGAGCGTATGGGCAATCCGGCCCGGTCTGAGCAGACCTTTCCGTTGTTCGACAAGTTTGAGGAAGAGTGGCTGGTGTGGGCGCCGAAGATTTCCCTAGGGAAATAACGTCCCCAGCAGGAGCAGCCGGTCGACGCTCGATTGCTCGCGATTCAGGCACTTCGGCGTGTCTGATTCACCGATCGCGAGCAAGCGGGCTCCTACAAAAAACGGGTAACAAAAAAGGCCGCGATCCAATGGATCGCGGCCTTTTTCGTCTCTGCGCCAGTGAGCGCTTAAACCTCGTCGAGCTCCGGCTCGGTCGATTCAATGTTAACCATTGACTTCACCTCGTCATGCCGACGGATGTACTTCCAGTCCGCCTCATCGATGTAGATCCCGTTCGGCCCGCTGCCGCCTTCCAGGTCGATGGCGACATGGGCGGAAACCTGCGGCTTCACACTGGCCAGAATCGGCACGAAGCCCAGCTGCAAGCTGGTTTCCAGCAACGCCGCCTGGTTTTTCTCGTCGATGTCTGCGGCCTCGTCGAGGTAGTACGGCAGACGCACACGCCCGGCCTGATCGCGGTCCATCAAGTGCAGCAACAAGTACATGTTGGTCAGCGCCTTGATGGTCATGGTTGTGCCGTTGGACGCCGCACCATCGATATCGGTGTGGATGACCGGCTGGCCGTTGACCTTGGTGATCTCGAACGCCAGTTCGAACAGGTCCTTGAGGCCCAGCTGGTTATGGTTCGCCGCTACCAGACGCGCCAGGTATTCCTTGGCCTCTTCGTTCTTGTTGTCCTGATCGGCGCTTTGGCTCAAGTCGAATACCGAGAGGGTTTCGCCTTCTTCATACTGACCGGCGCTGTGGATGATCTGGTCGATATGCTTGAGGGCTTCCTTGTTCGGCGCCAGGACAATGCGGAAGCTTTGCAGGTTGGACACCTGACGCTTGTTGATCTCGCGGTTGAACAAGGCCAACTGGTGTTCGAGGCTGTCGTAGTCGCTGCGGATGTTGCGCAGGGTCCGGGCGATATCGGTGACAGCCGCACGGCGGGCTTTGCCCAGGGTCAGTGCTTCGTCGGTACGGTGCGCGTACGCGTTGATCAGCAGTTGCAGGCGACGCTCCACATCGTCTTCACTGTCGAACTTGGCCACGCCCTTGAGGCGAACCTGAGCATATAGCGCTTCGATCTGTCCATCGCTGCGCAGCAGGCCTTGCCAGCTGTCCTGATAGTCATTGAGCAATGGCAGCAGGTTGTCCATGGAGTCGTCGACCGGTTCCATGAACGGCGTGCCGAACGGCAGGTCGGCAGGTAACAGCTGACGGCGACGCAGGGCATCGTCGAGCGTGCGTTGCTTGGCTTCCATGTCACCGATCTGCCGACCGACGAGTTGAAGTTTGGCCGACAGTTGCTGGACACGTTCGGTGAAGGCATCGCTGGAGCGTTTCAATTCATCCTGAGCGGCTTCCATCTGTGCCAGTTGCTCAAGCTTGTCGTCTTCCTCGGCGCTCAGGGTTTGCGAGCGACGGAAGTCTTCCAGAGCTTTCTGTGCATCCAGCACTTGCTGATACAACGCTTCGGTCTGGGTCTTGCTGGCTGCACGGTCTGCCGCGACGGCCGCTTGAGTTTTCAGTTGCTTGAGTTCTTTTTCCAGACGCTCTTTCTGATCCCGTAGCGCGGCGCGGTCGGCCAGGGCTTGCAGCGCCGGCGGCTCGATGTGCGACAGATCTATGGACAGGCCCGGTACTTCGAAACGCTCGCCCTTGAAGCCATCGAGAATCAGCTCCATGGATTTGACCCACTCGCCGTTCTCGTCCAGCGCAATGCCGTGCTCGCCCAGCGGCAAGCTGAACAGCGCGCTGTTGAACAGGCGCATCAGGCGCTCGACGTCCTGTTGCGAGAACTCTTCACGCAGACGGGCATAGCTGTTGTTGTCGGCGTGGTCGAGTTGCTGCTTGACCGACTTCAGGCGTTTTTCCAGATCGCGAAGACGTTCTTCCAGATCTTCGGCGCTGAACTGTCGGGACTGCGCGAGGGCGCCGGCCAGCTCATCGTGAGCATCCTTGGCAGCCAGCAATTGCTGTTCGAGGACCTTGACGTCGTCGATCAGGGCGAAACGATGCTTGAGCACCGACAATTCGCCGAGCCAGCGCTGGATGCCGCTGATTTCCCGTTCCAGGCGCATCAGTTCCTGGGTGCCACCGCGTTGGTCGTTTTGCAGGGCGTCCTGTTCATTGCGGTAATGCTCGGATTGAATCAGTAACTCTTCCTTGCGCGCGCTGGCGTAGTCCGACCAGGTTCCGAGCAATGAGTCGAGCAGCGGCGATAGCCGGTGCAACTTGCCGCGCAGGATGTTGCGCTGCGTGACCCCGGCGGCCAGGGCTTCGACCAGGGGACCTGCGGTGACCAGCGAATTGTAGTCCTGCTCCATCCGGCGAACGTCGCGGAAGGCTTCTTCGCAGGCAGCGATGTAGTCGACGCTGCCGGAACGCAGGCTGTGCTCGAAGGCATCGAGGAATAGTTGCTTGAGCTTGGCCGCGGTAATTTCACGCATGTGCAGCAGGTTGATGAACAGTGCGCGGAAGGTTTTCAGGCTCTGTTCGCTGGTAGAGCGCAACGGGATCAGTGTCAGGTCCAGCGGAATCGATGTGTGACCGCCTACCAGCAAACGACGCAGTTCCTCGGGCTTGAGCTCGTAGGCTTTAAGACCCTGGCGCTCAAGATTGGCGAACAACTCTTTCTGCCGCAGGCAGGTCTCGTCTTTCTGGTAGTGCGCCAGGTCCAGTTTTCCGGCGTAGGCAAAGAACTGGTGACCGAAACCGCCGCCCGGACCACGGCCGACCACGCCGATGACGTGCGGACCGTGGGGCAGGGAGACCTCGACGAGGATGTAGCTGGTGTCCGAAGCAAAGTAGAAGCGCCGCGATTGCTCCAGGCTGTACTTGCCGAAGCTCATGTCGGACATGCGCGCCAGGATCGGGAACTGCAAGGCGTTGATCGAGGCAGATTTACCGAGGTTGTTCGCGCCGTACACCGACAATGGATGTTCCAGCGGGAACAGCCCGAGACTGTAACCGGCGGTGTTCAGCAGGGCAAAGCGGCGAATGCCGTAGCGTTCCTGGCTCATGCGTCGATCTCCTGTTCATCGGCAATGGCGCGAGCCAATGCGTCTTCCTCGCTCTCTATCTTGAATTCACTGAGGTCCAGCGGGTCATCGGTTTCCAGCAGTTTTTCGTCACTGTCGTCATCGATCAGCACCGGTGCCGGCAACGGCAACACGCTATGCAGGCTCGCTGCCAGGTCACGGTCCTGCTGCACAGACAGGCAAACATCGAGGAAGCGGTGCATCGGTGGCAGGAACCGGTAGATGCCGTTTTCTTCGCTGGCAAAGCCGAGCTGGGTCATGCGGCGCATGATTTTTTCTTCCAGCTCTTCCTGAGTCTGCACTTCGGCCTGGATAAACAGGTCGCGGTACTTTTCCAGCAGCGATGGCAGTTCATCGCGGCCAAGGCTGCCGCCATCAAGGACCGCGACCGGATCGCGACCCTGATCAGCCAGATGCTCGACGATGATGAAGGTGAACAGCGCCAGACGTTGCGCGGTCTTGTTCACCGCGGCGGCGGCCAGCTCCGGAACGAAGTAGTAGAAACCACGGGTGTCGCAGACCAGCTCAAAGCCCAACGCCTTGAACAGCGTGCGGTATTGATCCTGGAAGTTCGACAGTTGCGCGTACAGCTCCGGGTCCCGGCGGCTGACGTGGTAGCCCTTGAACAGCTCGCGAAAGATCGGCGCCAGCTGGGACAGTTCGGAAAGATCAAGATGCATGGGGAGTGCTCGCAGAATTCTCAGGCGCGTCATCGCGGGCCGAGAGCAGGGCGAAGGAGCGCAGGCTGACCTGGTGCTCGTGTGTGTGGTAGTTGCGACGCTCGAGACGCTCGCGTTTGAAGCGTTTGTCCCGCGAGAGCCGCGAGAACCAGTACAGCAACTCGTCGGTGGCGCCGTCCGGTTCTTGCGCCAGCAACCAGGTCATGAGATCTGGCATTGGCAGGGCGTCTTCGCAGCGTTCAAGCATTTCGCGAACGGTGCGCGGCGCACGTGGGGCCTCGCCTTTTTGGGTGTTGTGGGCTTTGGGGAAACGCGCCGGTTTCGGCTCGAAACGAGCCAGGGCGTAAACATAGGCCTCGACCTGGCTGGCACTGCCCAGAAACGTACTTTGCGGCCGGGTGAACATGGGCATCGCCGCTTGCGGCACCGCATCGATACCTTTGCGACGAATGGCCGACAATGCGAGTGCCGCGCCACGGGTCACGGCATTGTGCCGGCGGGCTTCTTCGCGCAGCGGCAGCAGCAGTTCCCGGGCGTGACGCAGCGTCAATTGGGCGCTGGTCTGCATCTCGAGGATGCGCGCGTGGGTACGCAGCAGCATGTCGTCATCGACCAGGTGGCCGAGGCGCTGCTGTTCGCTGAGCATGCGTAGCAGCACGTTCTCGACTTTGCGCACGCCTTGCTCGAAAGCGCCGTCAGCGTTGACCAACTGGATCATCGGCTCAACGTATTCGTCCCAGGTCGCCAGCACTTCGGCGTAGCGCTGACGCAGCGGGATCTGCCGGTCGCTGGTCTTGGCTCGCTCGGCGACAGCCACCAGGGCCTGTTCGTCGTTGGCGAGTTTCTTCAGGACATCCCGTACCCGCATGTCGAGCAAGCGCAACTGGCGCGCCAGGTCACTGCCGTCGCGAATGTCGAAGGCATCCTGGATATAACCGGCCAACCGCTCCAGATGTCGCAGATAGGCTTCGATTTCCAGGCACAGGCCAAGACGGTGTTCACGTCGCAGGTAGGCGAGGAAGTCGTGGATCTGCGCATTCAGCTCGAAACGGTTCGGGCTTTTCGCCACAGGAACCAGAATATCCAGGCGGATCCACACGTCCAGCAGGCTGGTGATGTCCTGTGGCGTGCTGTCCAGTTGCTGAGCGGCCAGTTGTGAACGCAGTTCGTTGAGGCTCAAAGTGCCTTGGTCGAAGTGCTCGCACAGTGGCTCCAGGAGTGCCCAGTGTTCGGCGAGGGCGCGCAAGACGCGCTTGGGTTCGATCATGGGAAAGGCCGGCTGGTTGGCGATTAAAAGCGGCGATTGTACTGCATCAGACGGGTTGCGATTCACCCCAGGGCGTTTGATGAGACGGGCTGCCGGTTTTCTATTGATCAACTGCGGGCGATCTTGGGCGAAGGGCGGTAGAATCCCCACTCTTTAGTTATCCACAAGTGGCCGACCTTTGCTTATCGAGTCCCGTCGCCGCGCTTATCTGACCGCCATGCAGGTGGTCAATTGGCTGCCGCGCACCGAATTGCCGTTTGCTGCACCATCGCGCCCAGAGTTGCTGGTGATGCCTGAGCCGCTGGTCGAGCCGGTTGCGCATGCTCCAGTTGCCAAAACGGCTGCCGAGCCTGTGGCCAGGCCTGCCGAGCGGGCGAAGATCGAAGTGCCGCGTCCGACGAGCGTGAGCAAGCCGGCGGTCCAGGCCCAAGAGGCTCCAGCCCCGGTGGCCAAGGCGCCGCAAGTGCCCCCGCCACGTTTCGCCTTGCAACTGCTGCGGGCCGGTGCTTGCCTGCTGCTGGTAGAGTTACCCACAGGCGAAGCCTTCCAGACCCGCGATCCTGCCTATTTATTGCTTAAAGACCTGCTGCGCGCCGCCGGTCTGCCGGACAGCCCGCAAATCGTTGGCGAGCCAGTGCGCTGGCCATTGCTGGTGCGCGGCACGATGGATCAAGGCCCTGAAGCGGCCCGCGACTTCGTGCAGGGTTTTGTTTCGGCACGTCTTGAGGACGCGCCCTGCGTCTGTCTATGGCTGATCGGCCTGCCAGCAGTACGTTTTGCTGGTGAAGCGAATGCGCAATCCTACAATCTGGAACTGCAGGTCGAAGGTCTGGGCTCGGTCTGGGCGCTACCTGGCCTGGAACTATTAATGGAAGAGCCACAGCGTAAGGCTGATGTCTGGCAAGCCATGCGTCGGCTGATGGCGCGCTGGAAACGTAACGATGAGTGATGCTGTAACTTTCCGCCCGATGACCGAGGCGGATCTCGATGCTGTACTGAAAATTGAATACGCGGCGTTCAGCCATCCCTGGACCCGCGGCATTTTTCTGGATGGCCTGGGCAAGTATCAAATCTGGCTGATGTTCGAAGGCGAGCAACAGGTGGGGCACGGTGTCGTTCAGATAATCCTTGATGAAGCGCATCTGCTGAACATCACGGTCAAGCCGGAGAACCAGGGCCGCGGCCTCGGTTTGCGCCTGCTGGAACACTTGATGTCTCGCGCCTATGAAGTAAAGGCACGGGAATGTTTCCTGGAAGTGCGTGACAGCAACCGAGCGGCCTTTCGGTTGTATGAGCGCTATGGTTTCAACGAAATCGGCCGCCGCCGCGATTACTACCCGGCAGTGGGCGGGCGCGAAGACGCGGTGGTTATGGCTTGCACGTTGGTCGACTAGATAAGAAGCTCCCATAGGAGCTGCCGCAGACTGCGATCTTTAGCGGGCTGCGCCGCGCTGCAGATTCAGGACCGACGTCATAACGTCAAAGACCTGCGGCAGCTCCTGTGGGTTTGGCGCTTTTCCAGTGATACGGATGCGCTACCGATTACCATCCACGGGGTCAGTTTCCGCCATTTCGGCTTCATCCAGGCCATTGCCGCCACCGATTTCGTCTTCATCGACGATGCTCAGGTCCCAGTCGGCCGGTTCATCGTCACCGGCTTCATGGGCGTCGCGCGCTCCGTCTTCAAGTATCATGGTTTCCTGGCTGAGGTCGTCGTCGGTTGACTCATGGTCAGGTGTCGTGGCGCCAGTCATGCCAGCTTCGTGGCCACGCTTGGGCGGTTGTTCTTGATAGCGTTCGCTCTCGGGCGTCAGCTCAGAGATGCGGCCACTGGTTTCTTCATCATCGAAGTGCAGCTCCTCCATCGTGCCCATGCGATCGTCGTTGTCATCAATGGGCTCGGGTTGCGGAGCGCCGTAGGGACGTCGTGATTCGGTCATGGCAATTCCTCATAATGTGGGGCCTATAGGATGGACAGGCCCTACCCTTTAAGATTCCACGGTATTCCCCGCTTGGCTAGTTGCATTCTGAGCGTGACCTCGACCGGCGGTCGTCTGTCAAAACAGCGCATCATTCTTGAGGCTTCAAAGATGAACGAACTACAAGATCTGATTGATAACAACGAGCGCTGGGCGGATGCGATCAAGCAGGAAGATCCTGACTTTTTCGCCAAACTGGCTCGCCAGCAAACCCCTGAATATCTATGGATCGGCTGTTCAGATGCTCGCGTACCGGCCAACGAGATCGTTGGCATGCTGCCTGGTGACCTGTTCGTCCACCGCAACGTGGCCAACGTGGTGCTGCACACTGATCTCAACTGCCTGTCGGTCATCCAGTACGCGGTGGATGTGCTCAAGGTCAAACATATCCTCGTCACCGGTCACTATGGCTGCGGCGGTGTGCGCGCCTCGATGCAGGATCGTCAGTTGGGTCTGATCGACGGCTGGCTGCGTTCGATTCGCGACCTTTATTACGAACACCGTGAGCCGCTGGCCCTGTTGGCTACGGAAGAAGAGCGGGTTGATCGTCTCTGCGAGCTGAACGTGATTCAGCAAGTGGCCAACGTCGGTCATACCAGCATTGTGCAAAACGCCTGGCATCGCGGACAGAGCCTGTCGGTCCACGGTTGCATCTATGGCATCAAGGACGGCCGCTGGAAAAGCCTGAACGCGACTATCAGTGGCTTTGAACAACTACCGCCGCAATATCGATTGCGCCCGGTCGGGGCGATTTAACGTTCGCTGCTCAAAAGAGTCTGTGCCAGTGCTCTATCCTGCGTCAGCAACGTCTGACGCAGGATAGGCGGCTGGATTTACAGGTGCGAGGTGGCCACCGAAGGCGCCGGTGCGGGGGCTTTCAGCTGGTCCAGCTGAGATTTGATTGGGGTTGTAGAGCATTTGGCCTGAGCTTGTTCGGGTGTCAGATTGCGGATTGAGGTGTAGAACAACTCACAGGTTTTTTCTTTCTGGGTGACTTGCCAGGTTTGCGTACAGCTTTTCAACTGCGCATCCGGATTACTTCCTGGTTTGCTGCCCATCCCGGCCTGCCAGCACGCGGCACTCAAGTCCTGCCCCATGACTTTCAAGCCGGCGGCATCTGCCTTGGCTTCATCGCCGTTATAAGTCGCAGGGTCTGCCGCATACCAGATATAGCTTGGGTGATTGGAGCCTAGAACCGGCACCTTCACGCCTTCGGTCGGGCTGATCTCTGCCAGGCCCAGCACACTTACGGTCGCACCATATTGCTGCTTGATCCAGTTACGCACCGGTGCGCCGAAGGCAACCATTGGCAAGGCTGCGCCACTGGCGTTCAGGCTGACTTCCTTGACCATGGTGATCTGGTAGTCCTTGAAGTAGTCGTAGACGCCTTCCAGGTCCTTGCCAGCGGTGGAGGGCGCTGCAATCGGCGCGATGTCGATGATGGTCTGGTAGCCCGGCGTCTGTTCGGCGGGAATGTCGTTGGCCGTCAACAACGTGGCCCAGCGATCGGTGGTCTTGGATTCCAGATAGTCCTGCGCCTGGGTCAGCGAGTAGTCCGGCGGGAAGTGCAGCAACTCGACACTCTTGCGGTTCTCCAGCGCCATTCCCAGCGGCAGGAACAGATACCAACTATAAGCCCACTTGCCGTCGGCATTCAGTTTGCTTGCGCCGTTGTAGGCCAAATCTCCGGCATTGAGCAGCGCCGCAAGAGGTTTCTCATAACCGGCAGGCACACCGCTGATCGCCGCATAAAGCTGATCGTTGTCGGTTTTGACGCTGACTTTCGCCGCGCTGTAGCCATCGCGTTGCACGCTTTGGGTCAGGTAGTGCTCGACGGTCTGCTCAAGCGTCCAGTTACGGAAACAAATCACATCGCAGTTGTTGGGGTAGGCGAACAGTCGGGTGACACGCTCGGTGCTGCCCAGCTTCAGGTCGGCGTTGGCGTGTACGGTTGCACTCAAGGTGAGGGCGGTGAGGGTCAGGGCGAGTCCAGCGACTTTCAACATGCTTGGCTCCTTGTCAGCAAAGACCCCGTTTGTACGGGGCGGACGTCCATACTGGAGCAGTAACGGGTGACAAAGAAGTAGGTGGGAGAATCTTTTTTCAAGATGCTGGCGACCGCTCACAAAACGGGTCTGGAGCGGTCAAATGCCAGGTTTCAATCAAACCGCAAAGTGCAACGCATTGCTCAAATCGCCCATTGGCTTCTGCCCGCGGGCTACCATCGCCTCATCTCGCTGCTTGAGCCCGTCGAGTTTCTCCAGCTGAAATACCCGAGTAATCAACCGCAGAATCGAAGCGGTGTCATAGACCGCATGATCCACCGTGCCTTTACGGGCGAACGGCGAGACCACCAGCGCTGGCACCCGCGTTCCAGGGCCCCAACGATCACCTTGTGGAGGGGCAACGTGATCCCACCAACCGCCGTTTTCGTCGACTGTGACCACGACCACCATGTTTTTCCATTGCGGACTTTCGCGCAGCACCTTCAGGGCGCGGACAATGTGCCGGTCGCCGGATGCGACATCGGCGTAACCGGCGTGCATGTTCAGATTGCCCTGAGGTTTATAGAAACTCACGGCCGGCAGTTTTCCTGCCTCGGCATCGGCGAAGAATTTGTTGGTGCCTGATTCATCGCCCAGGCCAGCGTCCCGCAAGCGCTTGCTGCGCTCTCCGGGATTCTCCGGACCCTGTCGTTTGAAATAGTTGAACGGCTGATGGTGGTACTGAAAGTTCGGAATCTTCGGAATACCGCCCGAGTCCTTGTACGCATCCAGAGTCGCTTGCCAGGCACCGGCGTACCAGGCCCAGTCGATGTTGTTCTTTGAGAGTTTGTCGCCGATGTGCTCGTGAGTCTGCGGGACCAGGACATTGGGCAAGTCGGGTTTGGAGTATTCAGGGCGTTCGGGATCGCGGATCCATGTCGGCCAATACGGCGGAGCCAGGGTATTGACCGCGTAGCCGTCGGGCGTCAGAGCGCTGGGGCCGAACTGCGGCGGGCCGGTCATGGCGCTGGCCGGTGATTTCTCCAATGGCTTGAGGCGAGTGTCCAGCGGGTCATCGCTCTGCAATGAGGCGATCTGCGCTTTGGCCACCGAGTTGGCGGCGTCCGGATAAAACGGCACGGTGGCGCTGATCAGATACTGATGGTTGAGAAATGAACCGCCGAAAGCGCCCTGGAAAAAGTTGTCGCAGAGCACAAACTCTTTGGCCACATCCCACAAACGCAATGAATACCGGCTTTGGGCGTAATGCCCCATGGTCAAGCCACCGGAGTCAGCCCAGGCGACGAAACGGTCGTTCTTGCCACCGTTGATCTGCATCTGATTTTGATAGAACACATGCCACAGGTCGCGGGTGACCAGTCCGAATGGCAAATCCTCACCGTTCGGGCCTTTGAGGGCGAACGGGGCATTGGGCAGGTGTTCCTGAAATTGGGTTTCGTTTGGGTAAGTCACACCATCGAGGGTTTGCGGGCCGATTTGCAGCACTCCGCCCCAGGCCGGTGGCAAAGTTTCCAGCAGACTGCCGTCACGGTCGTGTTGCTGATAATCGGCAGGTTTGAGTGATGACAGTGGCTTTTCCACACCGGGAAAGTCGCCGAACAAATTGTTGAAACTGCGGTTCTCGGCATAGATCACTACCACGGTTTTCACCTGATCGTGCAGTGCCTTGTCCAACTCGGCAGGCGACAGCGGACGCTCGGCAGGTTTACCTCCCTCATCGCCATTGCTGCCGCAGGCGCTCAGCGTCGCGCCGACACCTAAAACCGCAACGCCGCCAAGGAAGCGACGGCGGCTGGTGTCGGTGGGGTTGTCCACTTCAAGAGATTGCGCGCCGTTGCCTTCTTTTTCGTCAGTCATTCGGTTTTGCTCGCTGGTTCGTTAAATAGTTACAAAGTTTTTCGGTCGAAAGGTAGCAATGAAACATGACCGAAAGGCTACACGGGGGCTCTAGGTCAGGGGGCAGTCTGGATGAAACAGCGGAACTTTTGGTTTCGCAGATGTTTCATTAGCTTTCAGGTTGATTGCAGATACGCCTTCGCGGGCAAGCCCGCGAAAGGTCGCGAAGCGGTCTCGATTGACCTACGGCATCATCGGCGGCACATGCGTCAGCGTCGTCCCAAGTGCCCACAGCAGAAACAGCACCAGAGGTGCGTGTACCAGCAACTGCACAAACGAAAAGCCGATCAAGTCTCGTGCCTTCATCCCGAGCACGCCCAGCAGTGGCAGCATGTAGAACGGGTTGATCAGGTTTGGCAACGCTTCGGCAGCGTTATAGATCTGCACGGCCCAGCCCAGGTGGTACTTCAGGTCGTTGGCGACTTGCATGACATAAGGCGCTTCGATGATCCATTTACCGCCGCCTGAGGGGATGAAGAAGCCCAGCACCGCCGAATACACGCCCATCAGCAGGGCGTAGGTATCGTGGGAGGCGATCTGTACGAAGAAGGTCGAGATATGGTGCGCCAGGGCTTGGCCGTCGGAGCCTTTGACCACGGTCATCAGCGCGGCGATGGAGCCGTAAAGCGGAAACTGGATCAGCACGCCGGTGGTGGTGGGTACTGCCCGGGCCACCGCATCGAGGAAGCTGCGCGGACGCCAGTGCAGGAGTGCGCCGAGCATCAGAAACAGGAAGTTGTAGGTGTTCAGACCGGAGATCGCACTGATTGCAGGTTTGGTCGAAAACTCATGGAACAGCCAGCCTAGCGCCAACAGCACCAGCAAAATCGTCAGCACCGGACTGTATTCCAGCCATTCGCCAGGGCGTGTGCGTGGTTGCGGTTCAGGGATGCTGAAACCCGGGTCGACACCGCAAGCCTTGGCATCCCGGGCGGTAGCCGGGCCGGGCGCGGTGGCGTAGGCGATGGTCAGCGAGACCACGATCAACGCCAGCAGCAACACGCCGGACTGCCAGAGAAAAATGGTTTGGGTGAACGGAATCACACCTGTGATCGACAGAATCGACGGCGGCAGGCTGGCGGGGTTGGCTTGCAACTGCGCGGCGGATGAAGAAAGCCCCAGTGCCCAGACTGCGCCCAGCCCCAGATAGGCTGCGGCACCCGCGGCGCGGTAGTCCATGTGTAAATCGGTGCGACGGGCCAGTGCGCGAACCAGCAATCCGCCAAACACCAGCGACAGGCCCCAATTCAACAGCGATGCGACCATGGAAATCAGCGCCACCCAGGCCACGGCGGAACGGCCGTTCTTCGGGATGTTCGCCAGACGATCGATCAGCTTCACCGCTGGCGGCGAACTGGCAACCACGTAGCCGCCGATGACCACAAAGGCCATTTGCATAGTGAACGGAATCAGGCTCCAGAATCCGTCGCCGAAGGCCATGGCGGCCTCGGTCGGTTTGGCGCCGATGGTCATGGTCGCCACAGAGACAATGATGACTGCCAGCGCAGCAAACACCCATGAGTCAGGAAACCAGCGCTCGGCAAAGCTTGAGCAATGCAGGGCAAAGCGGGCATAGCGGCTATCTTCGATATCAGCGGCCATGAAAATACCTCAAGGATTTTTATGTTTATTGTGGTGTCCGCAGAGCAGCAGTGGCTCTTTTGGTCGTGAGCGAACAGTAGATCAATCCAACTTTTGTTGCCGAAGCTATTTGGGTTTTTTGCAACGACCTTTGTCTGATTGACGTGCTTTATGTGGGGGGGATCCCGGCTTTGACATTCATGCGAGCCTGCCTATGGCGACTTTCCTGATTGTGCTGTGGGTTGGAAAGTGCCCGAATATTGGTTTCGCCCGGTTGAATTCAATGCACAGAAAATCGCTAAAAACCAACCCAGTGACCTGGTCGGGTTGTTCCTGAGGGCTTTTGCGTAGACCATTGGCGCCGTGGTTTTGCCTATTCAGGGTTTGTTTTATGACTGCCATTACCGATTTACGACCGGCGCCGTTCTCCCGGTCTGACTACAAAACCCTAGGGCTGGCGGCCCTCGGTGGCGCGCTGGAAATTTACGATTTCATCATTTTCGTATTTTTCGCGCTGACCCTCAGCCAGCTGTTTTTCCCACCGCAAATGCCAGAATGGCTGCGCTTGCTGCAAAGCTTCGGGATCTTCGTCACCGGATATCTGGCGCGACCGCTGGGTGGGATTCTGATGGCGCATTTCGCCGATCAGCTGGGGCGCAAGCGGGTTTTCAGCCTGAGCATTTTACTGATGGCACTGCCGTGTCTGCTGATCGGGATCATGCCGACCTACGCCCAGATCGGCTATTTCGCACCGTTGCTGTTGCTGGCGCTGAGGGTGCTGCAAGGCGCGGCGGTGGGCGGTGAGGTGCCGAGCGCCTGGGTGTTTGTCGCCGAGCATGCACCGGTCGGCCATCGCGGCTATGCCTTGGGTTTTCTGCAGGCCGGGCTGACTTTCGGTTATCTCATCGGAGCGCTGACCGCGACGTTTCTGGCGCAGGTCTACTCCCCGACAGAAATCCTCGATTACGCCTGGCGCTATCCATTTCTACTGGGCGGGGTGTTTGGCGTGGTGGGCGTTTGGTTGCGTCGCTGGTTGAGCGAGACACCCGTGTTCATGGCTATGCAGGCCCGCCGCGAATCCGACGCCGAACTGCCGCTGCGTACCGTGCTGCGTAACCATCGTAAGGCCATGCTGCCGGCGATGATCCTGACCTGCGTCTTGACCTCGGCGGTGGTGGTGTTTGTGGTGATTACCCCGACCATGATGCAAAAAACCTTCGGCATGACTGCCAGCCATACCTTTGCCCTGAGCAGCCTGGGCATCGTTTTCCTGAACATCGGCTGTGTTCTGGCCGGGCTGATCGTCGACCGCATCGGTGCCTGGCGCACGGTGATGCTCTACAGCCTGCTACTGCCGCTGGGCATTGGCGTGCTTTATACCTGTCTGATCGCCGGTGGCAGCTGGATCGGCGTCGCCTACGCTATCGCCGGCCTGAGTTGCGGGGTGGTCGGCGCGGTGCCGTCGGTGATGGTCAGCCTGTTTCCGGCGCGGATCCGCGTCTCCGGGATCTCCTTCACCTACAACATCGCCTATGCGCTGTGGGCAAGTATCACTCCGCTGTTGTTGATCGGTTTGATGCCCTGGAGCCCATGGGTGTGCGTGATTTATTGCGCAGTGATGGGCGCGCTCGGAATGGCTAGCGCGGCGTATTTCGGTTCGCGTGTGCAGCGGGTTAATTGTGGCGCGGTGGTTTCTGGCATTTAGAAACGTCATTCACGGGCAAGCCCGCTTCCACACGGGCTTCGCAGCCGACGCGGCAAACTGCCACTATTTTTGCAGAGCAACCTCGAGCCGCTCTTCAGAAAAGTTTTGCGTGGCCGATGGCTTGGCTGAATGCCGCTCTTAACCCTGCCCATCGGTAAATTTTCCCATGTTCAACAAACGCTTGAAGCAGGAGCTGTCGGCTCTTCGCGAAGAACTCTCCAGCCTTGTACAAGTGAAAGAAAGCCTGGAGAGCGAGATGCTCGTCATCAACCTTGACCCCGATGGACGGGTTCAATCAGCCAATCAGAATTTCATTGCCGAGATGCTCTATAAGAGCAGTGATTTGCTCGGGCGGCACATCGAAGACATCGTCCCGGCCCATGTGAAAACGGATGAATTTCACCATCGTTTCAAGGCCGCGCTGACCCGCGGTGAGCACTTTGCCGGGGCGGTTCGCTTGCTCAGAGGCAACGGCGAGGAAGCCTGGCTGCGCTCGATCGTGCAGCCTGTCAGAGGCTCGGACGGGCGGATAAAGAATTTTTCGATTTACGCCAGCGACCTGACCCGCACCATTGAAGCTTCCCGTGAGCACGAAAACCTGATCGGTGCGTTGGTGCGTTCAACGGCGGTGATTGAGTTCGATATGAGCGGTAACGTGCTGACGGCCAACGACCGGTTTCTCAACGGCATGGGTTACAGCCTGGCGCAGATCCAAGGTAAACATCACCGTACGTTCTGCGCGCCGGAGGAATACAACAGCGAGGCATATCAGGGGTTCTGGAAACGCTTGAATGCAGGCGAGTTTGTTGCCGACCGCTTCAAACGCATCGACAGCCATGGTCGAGTGGTCTGGCTGGAGGCCTCCTATAACCCGGTGACCGATGCTAATGACAAACTCTACAAAGTCGTCAAATTTGCCACGGTGATCACTGATCAGGTGAATCGGGAACAAGCCGTCGCCGAAGCCGCGAATATCGCCTACAGCACTTCGTTGCAGACCGACAGCTGCGCCCAGCGCGGCACCACGGTGGTCACTCAGGCAGTGAATGTGATGCGCGATCTGGCCAGGCATATGCAACAGGCCGGCGAAGGTATCGAAGCGCTGAATGAGCAATCACTGGTGATTGGCACCATCGTCAAAACCATCAGCGGCATCGCCGAGCAGACCAACTTGCTGGCGCTCAACGCCGCGATCGAGGCGGCCCGTGCCGGCGAGCAAGGTCGGGGTTTCGCGGTGGTCGCGGACGAGGTTCGACAGCTGGCCTCGCGTACCAGCAAAGCCACCGACGAAATCGTCGGGGTGGTGCGCCAGAACCAGGACATGGCTCGTGACGCCGTGGCCTTGATGAGCGATGGCAAACTCCAGGCCGAACAAGGCCTGGCGCTGGCCGCCGAAGCGGGCACGGTGATTGTCGAGATTCAGGACGGTGCGCAGAAAGTGGTCAGTGCGGTGGGGCAGTTTGCGAATCAACTGTCGGCGTAAATGCTTTACGCGGAACTGTGAAGAGTGGGCTATCCCTGTAGCAGCAGGCTCCGCCAGCTGCTACGGACCGCGTAACGGCCGGCAATCTCATGCCATGTGTCAGACGAGACCCGGCTTTTTGCTTTCCGGGAAGCGCTTAGTCTTTCCGGTGAATTTCATAGTGCAGCAGGTCAAACCATTCGCCGTGCAGCAGAAAACTCTTGCGCGAGTGGCCAAACTGCTTGAAGCCACTGACCTCAAGGACTCGGATCGATCCAGCGTTTTGCGGTCGGGCCGTTGCCTCGACCCGCATCAGCGACAGCTCATCAAAGGCGATTTCCAATCCCAGACGAACCGCTTCTTTAGCGAGACCGCGTCCGGTGTATTTGGAGCCAATCCGGTATCCCAGCGCCGCTGACTGAAAATGCGGCCGCTTGATTTGGGTCAGATTGAGTCGTCCCACGAGAATGTCATTCTCGCGAACAAGAAATTGGTACGCGAGGTCTTGAGCGGCGTCCTGAGCTGCTGTTTCGATTGCTCTCGCCACGCCTTCCCGAGAGTAATAGTCCGCAGGTCGGGCATTGATCCAGCTCTCGAAAAACGCCCGGTTGCCGAGTTCGAACCCGAGCAATTCATCTGCGTCGTTTTCGTGGGGGGCTGCGATATTCAGTATTGGCATGACGTCAGCGCCTCAATCCATTGTGCGAGGGGGCTTTCATCTCACGATCGGCAATCGGATTCAAGCTCGTAATCCACGCCTGCCGTATACCGTTACAATCGGCTCTTTTCTCAGGAGCAGACAGCCATGAGCGTTTCCCACCGTCGTCCGGTTCCCTTGTCCAAAGCCTACCGTCTGCTCAACCACGGACCGACCGTACTGGTCAGCGCTGCCCACGCCGGGCAGCGCAATATCATGGCCGCCGCTTGGGCCATGCCGCTGGATTTCGAACCGCCGAAAGTTGCCGTGGTCCTCGATAAATCCACCTGGACCCGACAACTGCTCGAAGCCTCGGGCACCTTCGTACTCAACGTTCCTTGCGCCGCTCAGGCCGATATCGTGCAGACCGTAGGTTCGACCTCCGGGCTCGAACTGTCTCAGGGCGAAGGTCGCGATAAATTCCAGACCTATGGCCTGCAAACTTTTGCCAGCGATATCGTCGAAGCGCCGATGCTGGAAGGTTGCGTCGCCTGGCTGGAATGCCGGCTGTTGCCGGAGCCCCACAACCATCAACAGTACGATCTGTTCCTGGCCGAGGTGATATCCGCCCAGGCAGACGAGCGAGTCTTCAGCGACGGCCGCTGGCACTTCGAAGGGCAGGATGCGCTACGCACCCTGCACCATGTCGCAGGCGGGCATTTTCTGAAGATTGGCGACCCTGTGGATGGGAAGACGTTGCAGGATTGAACACAGTGGTTCTGATCCAGGCGGGGTCGATTCCGAACTACTTCATGGCTTCAGCATCACCGTGCATATCAAGCAGCATCGGCGCGTCGCTCATGACGATTTCACGCATAAACAGGCGATCAGTTTCGAGCCTGGGGAAGTCGTTCAATGAATGTCCTTATTCGTTGGTCGGGAGGTCCTGGGGCATTTGAAAAGACCACGGCATTTCATCTTGACACAAGCTCAAGGCGAGATCATTTCAGGCTTGGCTCACCAACGGGCTTGCCCCAATGCATCGGCAAATGCCATCAGCTTCGGCGAGTATTGCCGTGACGGCGGGTAGACCAGAGAAAGTGCACGGCTGCGGCCGGCATAGTCCTCCAGCAGCGGTACCAGGCGGCCATCACCTATCGCGTCCTTGACGGCGAACGTCATCAGTTGGGCAATACCGTAGCCGCCGAGCACAGCATCCACCAAGGCGTCGCCGATATCGAAGATCAGCCGGCTACTGACGCTTATGTCGCGCACTTTGCGGTCCAGCATGAACTGCCAGTCCACCAAACGGCCACTGCGCAGATTGCGCACGCTCAGGCAGTTGTGCTGTTGTAGATCGTCGACCGTTTGTGGCGTGCCATGGCGTGCGAGGTAATCCGGTGATGCCACTGTGACCCAGCGTAACGGTTGCATTGGGCGGGCGATCAAGCGCTGGTCCTGGATTTCTCCGGTGCGCAGTACCGCATCGAAGCCCTCATCGACGATGTCCACCAAGCGGTCGGACATCACCGCCTCGATGCACAGGTCGGGGTAACGCTGAGTCAATTCGCCGATGACCGGCATCACCACTTTGCGCCCGAACAACGAGGGAGTGCTGATCTTCAGCAACCCGGACGGCGAGCAACGACGGTCCAGCAGCAGCTTCTCGGCTTCAGCAAGTTCGGCGAGCAGTGGTGCGCTGCGTTCATAGAGCACCTGGCCGTCTGGCGTGAGGCTGACGCTGCGGGTATTGCGTTGCAGCAAGCGCACACCCAGCTCGCTTTCCAGCCGCGAGATGGCTCGGGACAGACCTGATTGCGTGAGCCCCAGATCACCGGCGGCGCGGGTAAAACTGCGAGTCTCTGCGACCCGGACCAGCAAGCGGACGGCGTTTAGATCCATGATTAAAGTCATCACTGAAAGAGCTGGATTGGTATTTATCATTTAATCGGCATCAAAGACACTGGCGCCTCTTCATTTCTGGAAAGGACGCGCAA
Organism: Pseudomonas sp. GW821-FHT02H09; assembly: GCF_059421425.1. Lineage (NCBI taxonomy): Bacteria > Pseudomonadati > Pseudomonadota > Gammaproteobacteria > Pseudomonadales > Pseudomonadaceae > Pseudomonas > Pseudomonas sp. GW821-FHT02H09. The sequence goes on along the minus strand of NZ_JBWKVA010000006.1, from coordinate 290,965 downwards.
AGATGCCCTCCAACCGTTTACCCAAGCCCTCAGGCTGGATGCTTTTGCTGCTGGCCGCTGCGCAGCTGATCATCGCCCTGGACGCGACCATAGTGTTTGTTGCGTTGCCTGAGATCGGCAGCCATCTGGGTTTTTCCGCGCAGCAATTGCAGTGGGTGGTCAGCGCTTACAGCGTGGCCTTCGGTGGTTTCCTGCTGTTGGGCGGGCGCGCGGCTGATCTGTTGGGCAAGCGCCGCTTCTACGTGGTGGGACAAGTGCTGTATGCGTTGGCGTCGCTGGCCGGCGGGTTGGGTGGCAGCGCATTGCTGTTGGTATTGGCACGAGCGGTACAGGGCGTGGGCGGGGCGATGTTGTTCCCGGCGACGTTGGCGTTGATCAACACCCACTATGCAGAAGGGCCGGCGCGTAACCGTGCCTTCGCGATATGGAGCGGCGCTTCGGCGGCAGGTCTGGCCCTGGGCGCGTTGTTGGGTGGTGTGTTGACTCAGTGGTGGGGCTGGGAAGCGGTGTTTCTGGTCAATGTCCCGTTGGCTGGAGCCTGTGCCTTGGCGGCACGGCGCTGGATACCGGCCGATGGAGAACGGCAACGCGGGCGCCACTTCGACCTAAGTGGTGCATTGACCGTTACTGTCGGCGGTACGCTGTTGGTGTTCGCCATCGTTCAGGGCCCGGAGTGGGGCTGGACGGCCCCCGCTACCCTCGGTTGTATGGCGTTGGCGGTCGCGTTGCTGGGGCTGTTCGTCTGGATCGAGCACAAAGGCCACGACCCATTGATGCCGCTGCGCCTGTTCAGCTATAGCGAGTTGCGCATGGCGATGCTGCTCACGGCCATATTCATGAGCAGCTTCGGCGTGCAGTACTACTTTTTGACGCTGTACTACCAACAGGTTTACGGCTACAGCGTGTTGCAGTCCGGGTTGGCGTTCCTGCTGCCGACCCTGCTCTGCACCCTGGGCATATGGTTGGCCGAACGTTCGCTGTTGAAACTGGGGCTGCGCACTACTCTGGTCAGCGGCTTGCTGGCTGGCGCTGTCGGAATTGCGCAGGTGTATTTCGCGCTGCCTGACGGCGCGGGCTATTGGCGGTTACTGCCCGGGATCATCATCCTCAGCATTGGCCAGGGCATGACCTGGACCGCCATGTGGGTGTCTGCGGGGCAAGGTATCGCGCCGGGTGAACAAGGTGTTGCGGCAGGTATGGCCTCTACCAGTCAGCAGATCGGTGGCGCTCTGGGATTGGCGCTGTTGGTTTCTTTGGCCAACACCGGATTGAGCGGCGAGGGCAATGCAACGCTGGCGAGAGGGATCGAGCTGGCGATAGGTGCCAGTGCGGTGATTGCCTTGGTGGGCGCGGCGTTAGCGTCGCGACTGCGCAGCCGATTGCAGGCTGGATTGGTGACGATAGGGGAACACTGCTGATGGTTGGAGAGGGGCTGATTAAAACAGCCCCGGTCACATCCAGTGGTTTCAGATCCACACATCACTCACTGCTGTCCGTTCGCCACCTTCGTGCCCGGTGTTCAGCACTCCCTTGGGCTCGATCAGCAGCAGCTTGACCTCATACTCGGCAAAGGGTTTGTGCTCGACGCCTTTGGGCACGACAAACATCTCACCCTGGGAGACAGACACCTGGCCGTCGCGAAAGTCGATGCGCAGTTGACCTTCGAGCACGATGAAGGTCTCGTCAGTATCGGCGTGGTCATGCCAGATGAAGTCCCCTTGCAGCTTCACCACCTTGAATTGGTAGTCGTTCATTTCGGCGATGACCTTGGGCGTCCATTGCTCGCTGAACAGGTTGAGTTTTTGCGCAAAGTTCAGACTTCGATAATGGTTCATGAGGTTTGTCCGCTGACTGATCGTGAACCCACGATAGCCAAGGCGGCAGCGTGTTTCTTGTACGATTGTGCAGCCATCAGCGTCCGTGCATTTTCAACCAGCGCGCTGGCGACAGGCCGTAGGTTTTGCTGAACTGTCGGGTCATGTGGCTTTGATCGGTGAAACCGGCGATCAGTGCCGCGCTGACCAGTGGCTGGCCCTGCATCAGCAATGAGCGGACCAGATCCAGGCGGCGCATGGTCAGGTAGCGGTAAGGGCTGGTACCGAACAGCAGGCGAAAGTCCCGCGACAGGCCCCAGCGATCCCGGCCGCTGTGCTCGGCCAGTTCCTCCAGTGTCACGGTGCGATCCAGTGCGCCGTGCATGAATTCCCGAGCCCGTTCTGCCGCCAGGTAGTCGAAGCTCTGACGGGGCGCTGTCACGCCTGACACGGCACTCAAGGCATTCGCCAGGTCGAACAGCGCGTCCTGTTCTTCCAGTGGATCAAGGGGGCAGTCCAGGCTCTGCAGCAACACATTGGTTACCGCGTATAGCCGTGGGTCGTCAGACAGGCCAGTCTTGATAAAGGGCAAAGGCTTGCCACCGAGCACCTGCTGAATCAGCGCCGGCTCGATGTACATCATCCGGTACTTGAAACCATCCTCGGTGCCCGCCTCGCCGTCGTGGACTTCATCCGGGTGCAGCACCATGGTCCCGCCCGGCAGGCTATGACGCCACGCGCCGCGATACTGAAAGCTTTGCACGCCAGCAAGCGTGCGGCCTATCGCATAGGTGTCGTGACGGTGCAGGTCATACCCGTAACCCGAGAAGTACGCTTCGATGCGCTCCAGGCCACTGGTGCGGGGCGCGCGGTGGAGCCAGTCGGTGTGGCTGTTGTGTTTGCCCATGGGGGGCGGTCCTTGCTCTGTGTGCGCAACGAAAATACGGTAACGCACTGCGAACCGGCTGTCTTCATCGGACCCGAAGGCTTTTTTCAAGGTGCCTTCTTCTCATTGCGCGGTCATTCGGATGGGTGAGAGGACTTCTCGGCTTTTTTGCCGACCGTTCCAAACTCAATCGGGGTCTTGGTGTAGAACAAGGAAAAGTCCTCGGTCTCCAGGCGCTCAAACAAGCGCACGCACTCATCTTCGGTAATCGCCAGCCGAATCTCGGTGGGCTGGTCGGCCAGCTCAAAAAAGTGCGCGGAATGCAGGCGGCCCGTATGCCCAAAACCCTCGATGGCGGTTGCCAGTGTGGCTCCGCGCAGCCCCATTTCTTTCGCTAAATCGACGATCCAGTCACCCAGCATTTTGCCGTGGTAGCGACGACTCTGCTGAGTAAAGAAAATCACCAGGAAACCGCTCATGATCAATCTCCCTTAGCGTGCGCTTAACAGTTGGAACGAAAGAAGGCCCCCAGCGATCATCGCCAGCGAGCCCGCGACGTGGAGCAACATGGCGCCCGTTGCCTGCTGAGTCTCCCTTCCTGGATCAAGCCTGGGGTTTGTGCCGAGAACGTAGTCAGGCCCCCGCAGAAGCCGGAGATGACCCGTAATTTCAGCATAGCTGCCAACTTCCTCGTTAGAGGCCGGAGCCGACAATCGCGGGGAAGAGGTTGTTTTAAGGTGCAGAGCCTTCTAAAACGGCTGTTGGTCCATACGTCTGAATTCGAGTAGAAATACCCAAACGAGCGCGGTTACCCATGGCGCCATGACTTCACCACAACAACACAAGGATGGTTTGTTCGATGAAGCTACTACATCTGAGGCACGCCGGTCCGTTGTCGTTGCGGGTATTGAAGCGTGGCCAGGCTCTTTGTCAGCAGTCGGGTTGAGTGCGTTTGCAGCTCAATCGCTGAAGAGCAGGATCGCAGCGAATAACCGCGACGACACACGCAAAATGTCAGGAGACTAAAAAATGAAATTTGGCTACCGACCGGTAGAGGAACAGGACGTCCCACGGATTTGCAGCTTTGCCCGGAACGAGGAGGAGTTGTTTTTCTTCTTTCCCGCGGCCACCTGGCCGTTGACCCATGAGCAACTGCGCAACTCGATTGCCCAGCGATCAGATTCGACGGTGATTGAGCAGGACGGGCAAGTGGTCGGTTTCGCCAACTTCTACCGTTGGGAAACCGGGGGAGCCTGCACCATCGGCAATGTCATCGTCGATCCCGAAATGCGTGCGGGCGGGATTGGCGGGCACCTCATCAAGCACATGATCGAGATTGCGCTGACCAAGCACCGCGCCAAGGAGGTGACGCTGTCTTGCTTCCACCAGAACCTTGCAGGACTGCTGTTCTATCCCAAACTCGGGTTTACGCCTTACGCCATCGAAGAGCGCAAAGACAAAAAAGGCGCGCGGGTGGCGCTGATTCATATGCGCTTGGCACAGGCCTGAGTCTTTTGCTGGATGCGATTGCCGGGTCAAGAAACCGTATTTTCAAAATGAGGCTGGATGATGAGCAAGTTGCGGGTCGGGTTATTTTTGGTGGCCGCTCGGCAGAACATGAGGTTTCGCTGCAGTCGGTGAAGAACATCGTCGACGCGCTGGACCGCTCGCGCTTCGAGCCGATGCTGATCGGCATCGACAAGCAAGGAAGCTGGCACCTGAATGACACCTCGAACTACCTGATCAACCAGGAAAACCCGGCGCTGATCGCCCTCAACCAGTCGAACCGCGAGCTCGCCGTGGTGCCAGGCAAGTCTAGTGGCCTGTGTGGTTAGTTCTGTTAGTCAACTTCGGCGCCACAAGCCCCTATCCTGCGTTGCTGTTCCTCGCCATAGCGGGCTATGACTCGTCACAGCGCCTTGGCCAGGGACTTCTGGCATCCGAATTTGAACTAACGAACTAACCGTACAGGCCACTGCCAGTAGCTGCTGGGGCATGTCGACGTGATCTTCCCCATCGTTCACGGCACCCTCGGTGAGGATGGATGCTTTCATGGTTTGGGCCACCGAACAGCTTCGCGAATGTAATTGATATCCCACTCGCTTTCGTCGACTCGCACAAATCCATGACGTTGATAAAAGCGATTCGAGTCACTGCCGCGCAATGCGCCCAGACGGATCGGGAGTCCTTCCTGGGCGGCATTGTCGAGAACGGAACACAAGGCTGCCGAGCCAAGGCCTTTGCCTTGATGTTCTGGCATGACGTACAGATGCTCCAGGAACAAGTGATCAGCTTTTCGCCTGATCTGAAGAAAGCCTGCCCGTTGACCATCACTGACGATGAAGCTGCACAATGCTGGTTCAAACGTGGCGAGAAATCTGACGCGCGCCCTTTGCGGATCAAAGCGACCAATGCGCTCAAGACTTTCTTGCATCGACGCAATCCGCATCAGGACAAGGACTTCGGCGTCGTCCTGCGTGGTGGCTTCGAATGCGATGTCCATGCTTACCTCCGTTCAATCCATGAGTACTGAAACGACTTTGCCTCATCGCGATGAGTGCTTCGTCGATAATCGGCAAATTCAGGCATTGAGCTGTAAGTACGCAGTTCGCTGATCTCTTCTGCTCTTTTTGGATGTCAGCAGCCTAACCTCGATCAATCCCCCAGCGCTTCACCCTCACGCCGCGGATCGGCGCCGCCAGCCCATGAAGCTTTGCCTTGAGCATCGCGGACACGGACGATGGCTTGGGTGCCGCTGGTCATGTCGATCTCGTTCACGGTATGCCCTTTGTCTTTGAGAGCTTGCACCAGTGCGGGTGTGAATTGCCCTTGCTCCAATTCGGTCGGGCCGTTGCGGCTGCCAAAGTTGGGCAGGCTGATGGCGGCTTGCGGGTCCATGTTCCAGTCGAGCATGGCCACCACTGACTTGGCCACGTATTCGATGATTTGCGAGCCGCCGGGAGAGCCGACTGTGGCTACCAGTTCACCGCTCTGGCGGTCGAAGATCAGTGTCGGAGCCATGGAGGAGCGCGGACGTTTACCGGGTTCGACGCGATTGGCGACGGGTTGGCTGTTTTCCTCAGGGACGAAGGAGAAGTCGGTCATCTGGTTATTGAGCATGAAGCCCTGAACCATGAGGTGAGAGCCAAAGGCCGCTTCCACCGTGGTGGTCATCGACACGGCACCGCCCTGGTCGTCTACCGCCACTACCTGCGAGGTGGATATCCGCATCGGCGAACGGTCTGGAGCGTACGCCACCTGGATGCCGGCCGGGTGGCCGGGCTTGGCCGTACCCATGCTGTGCTCACTGATCAAGGCTGCTCGACCTGCCAGATAGCTGGGGGCGACCAGGCCTGCGATCGGGACGGGGACGAAGTCTGAATCAGCCACATAGAGCCCGCGGTCGGCATAGGCCAGACGCTCGGCTTCGGCAATCAGGTGCACGGCTTCAAGTGCAGGTTCTGTTCCGGCCGGGGCGTTGGTTTTGACCGGCTTGAGCGGCGGCAGGGCAAAGCGGCTATCCCGTACTTCCAGCGCCTGCAAGGTGCCGAGGATTTGCGCGACGGCTATCCCGCCCGAGGACGGCGGCGGCATGCCGCAGACTTGCCAGCGTTTGTAGTCGGTGCACAGCGGCGTGCGCTCTTTGGCAGTGTAGCCTTGCAGATCAGTCATCGACAGGCTGCCGGGGTTGGCGTTGCCCTGAACCTTGGTGACGATCTCGTGGGCGATCGAGCCTCGATAAAGGGCATCCGGACCTTCTTTGGCAATCCGTTTCAGAACGCCGGCCAAGTTTGGGTTTTTCAGCAAGGTACCGATGGCTTTCGGGCTGCCGTCGGCATTCAGGAAATACTCGGCCATGTCCGGCGAGCGCGGCAGGAACGGGTCAGACGCAATCATCGCGTGAAGCCGCGGCGAGATCGGGAAACCTTGCTCTGCCAGGCGAATGGCCGGTTCGAACAATTGCGCCCACGGCAGACGACCTTGTGTCTTATGGGCCAGTTCAAGCGCACGCAATGCACCTGGTGTGCCCACCGAACGACCGCCAATCTGTGCCTGGCTGAACGGCATCGGCTTGCCGTCAGGTTGCAGGAAGAGCTTTTCGGTAGCACCTGCCGGCGCGGTTTCGCGTCCGTCATAGGCGCGCACTGTTTTGCCGTCCCAGAGCATGATCAGCGCGCCGCCGCCAATGCCTGAAGATTGTGGTTCCACCAACGTCAGTACCGCTTGCATCGCGATCGCGGCATCGATCGCCGAGCCCCCCTGACGCAACATCTCACGCCCGGCCTCGGCTGCCAGCGGGTTGGCTGCCGCCGCCATGTGGCGCGCGGCGTATTGGGTGCGCATGTCGGTGCGGTAACCCGAGGCGATTTCCGGGGCGACCGGTAGAGCGCTGACGGAGGGTGCAGACGGCGGGGTATTGCAGGCCGCGAGGGTTAAAGCGGCGGCTATCAGCGAAAGGGCAGATAGGCGGTAGTGGCTCAAGTTGAAGGCTGAGAACACGCGGGGCACTCCGTCCGTGGGTAGATGAGGTATCGAGCGCAGCCAATAGATGCGCTCGCGTGCGGGGGAATGTATCGGCCGACAGCGGTAGACGCAACGCGTTGGACGATTTTGCTGGCTGCTCAGGCGAGCGTCTTCGATGCTGCTCCTATCGTTTCAGAGCAGGGTTTTGGAAAAGTATCGACTGGGTGTCTCACCCAGCACCCTGCGAAATACGTTAGTGAACGCGCTGGGACTGCTGTAGCCCAGATCCATCGCCACTCGAGTAACAGGTTCTCCGTTTCCCAAGCGAACCACGGCCGCCAGCAAGCAGGCCTGTTCCCGCCGATCCCGCTGTTGCTGCTCACCTGGTTAGCTCACGGGGCAGCGCCGTCCATGACCCTGGTAACGCACCTTGATCGAGTGGCAGTGTTCTCGCTCCTGTTTCTCGGACACAGGGTTGACGTCCGTGAGGGTTTTTCCATCGCGCTTATCCTGTCAGCACTCGCTGTTGGCTTGATAAAAGGCCGGCCCCTGTTCGTGCGCGATGCCCGGTCGGGCGAATAGTGAGAGCCTACGCGGTGTTGTTCATCGGCAATGACGGAGCCTGATTTTGCGTGTTTAATCGGGCAAGCAGCATCAGCCCACGCTTTTTCTCGATAAGTCGGAGTTAGCTACATGGAAGTGATTAATCAAATGCGCCCTGACGAGTGTCAAGGCATGGAAGACATCCGGCGCGAGATCGATCTCCTCGATCGGGCAGTCATCAAGATGCTGGGAGCGCGCTTCAAATACGTTCAGGCCGCGTCGAAATTCAAAACCTCTGAAACCTCTGTGCGGGCCCCGGAGCGTTTCCGCGCGATGCTGGCCAAGCGTCGTGAATGGGCGGAAACCGAAGGTCTGAGCCCCGAAGCGATCGAAAAGCTCTACACCGACCTGGTCAATCATTTCATCGAAGAAGAGATGAAACACTGGAAGGCCCATCGCTGATGGAAAACCAATACGACGTCGTCATCGGCTTGGGCGCCATGGGAGCGGCGACGCTCTATCAACTGGCAAAACTGGGCATCCCCGTGCTTCATCCTGACCCACGGCCCGAACGAGAGCGACGCCTGCTACGGTTTCCCACCCATGCCGGGTGAGGGCAGCATGAAAGTCGCCACCGAGCAGTTCGACGTCAGCACCTCTGCGCAATCGATCGACCGAACCACTAGCCTGACGCAGGCAGAGACTTTTTATCGTGCGCACATGAAGGGCCGGTTCGCTGGCGTATCAGCGGATTTACTCAAATCCAGCGTTTGCGCTTACACGGTGACCCCGGATTTCGGCTTTATCATCGACGAGCATCCTGAGCTTCGGAATGTAACGGTAGTCAGCGCCTGCTCCGGACATGCCTTCAAGCACTCGGCAGGAGTTGATGAGGCATTGGCGCAGCGATTCGCTTATGGGCAAAGCGACGTAGATCTTCTGGCGTTTTCAGTCGGGCGGTTTGCGCGACTGTTGGAAAACTGATTCCGAGATCATTTGAAGGTTAAACGCCCATTTTTCATGACTGAAAAATGGGCGTTATCAGGTCAGCTGAATCTAACGGATCAGAACTGCCAGCGCACCTGCACGTCACCGGTATTGGCGGTGTAACCGTTCGCCGCTTCCAGGGTGTACTTCGCCCCCAGGCTGAGGTTTTCGCTGTGCAGCAGCGTGACGCCCAGTGCCAGGACCCCGGTGTCATTGACCGGTTTCGCCCCCGGGCTGGTGAAGCTGGTGGCGCCCGAGGTATCGGCGGCATAGTTGGCGACCGATTGCAGGCTGGTGTCGTGGTACTCATGACGCCAGGTCAGTTGCGCCGACGGTACTACGCTGCCGTAGGACGTGGCGAAGGAGCGTTCCAGCTTGGCGCCCAGATCGCTTTTGAGCGAACTGGTGCTGGTGGAATCGACATGTAGTGCCGCGCCGTTGCCGCCGGTTTCGGTGAAGCTGTCCTGGCGCAAGGTGCTGTAGGTCAAGCCGGCAATTGGCGTGAGGACGGTGTGGGCCAGCGCCGCGCCGAGGTCGATCGGGTAACCGGCCTGTGCGGAGGCAATGTACTGCATCCCGTCGTGCTGGCCTTTGGCCGAACCGCTAAAGCCGGTGAAGTCGATTTCACGCGTGGTGTCGTATTGGTGCTGAACGGCACCGGCCGACAGGTCCAGGTACCACGGCTGGCCTTGGTAGCTGGCATAGCCGAACAGGCCGTAGGACTTCACGTCGGCGGAGCTGCCGGTGTTGTCGCCGTCATTGTTCACCGTGGTTTTGGTGTAGCTGAACAGACCGCCGGCGCGCCAGCTGTCGTTGAGCGCGGCATCGGCCCCCAGCAGCAGGCCGCTGTAGTGGGCGTGGTAGCCGGCCACATCGTCGCGCTCACCCAGACGAGAACTGCCGCCAAAGGCCTGGCCCCAGAGCCCGGTGTTGCTGGCGCTTTCACCGGTGGCGACGCCGCTGCCGAGGTTGTCGTTCTGCGCGGTGCGCAGGCCTTCGAGGTGCGCCGTGGTGACATTGAGCACTTGCACCGTAGACGCGGTAGACGCCTGAGTGGCAGCCGTCAGGTTCGCGGTCGGACTCAATTGGGCCCCGGCGTGGTTGCCGGCGGTCGGGGAGTCGAGGGCCGCGGCGGTGTTGAACAGGTTCATCAGGCCGGCATCGTAACCGCCGTAATTGAACAGCCCGGCCAGCGGGGCGACACTGCTGGCACTGGTGGCCCGATTGATCGGCGCATAAGAAGGTGTGACCGGACCAACCGGAGGCGTCGCAGGTATGGCCGCACCCAGGGTCACCAGCAAGTCGGCATGGGAGCCATCGGTCACACTGGTGCCCACTGCGTTATAACCCGGGACCGTGTAGTGAAGGCTGCTGGCATTGTAGGCCGTGCCAGCGGTGTTGGCCTGAATCACGATGTATCGCTGGCCTTGGGCAAAACCATAGCTGCCAAGCTTCTGCAAACCGACCGTGGAGCCTGCAGCGATGTTCGCCTTACCGGACACCACCAGGCGCCCATAGCCGCTGTCGGTGCTGATATCACCGGTGGTCACGGCATTGTCGGCCACACCGAGAATCAGGCTGGCGTCGCTGCCTTGGTAGTAATTGCCGGTGATCTTGATCGTATTGTTGACCTGCAGCGTGCCGGTAGTGTCATTGGCGGCAGTTTGAGTGTCGACGTTGATGTGGTCATTGAGCAACTGGTTGCCCGGCCCGAACACCACATTCGAGCCGATACTGCTGATCAGGCCGATGTTGGTGGCGCTCACACCGCCCGTGCCTGCGCCGGTCAGGATGCCAAACACCGATCCTGGACCGCCATTGATCGTCATGTTCGACGCGGAGTCATTGCGGATCGTGCCGGCGATGGTTCCGGAGTTGGTTATGGTGCCCAGCGTCGAGTGTGGACCGGTATAAATGGCGAACCCATTACTTGTGACAGTGCCACTGTTGTTCAGTGTGTTGAGGGTGTCGATGTTGTGAATGCCAAAGGTGCCGCCACTGATGGTGCCACTATTGCTCAACGTATCGATGTCGTAGCTGCGAATACCGGCATTGCCGCCAGAGATGGTGCCGCTGTTGCTCAGCGTACCGATTCTGCCCGAGTTCCTGATACCTGCACTGTTTCCACTGATAATGTTGCCCGCCGGGTTGTTCAGCAACGTGAGCGTGCCGCTGTTGTCAATGCCATACTCATTGGCCCGAGCGACGCTGACCTGGCCAGCTGCCAGTGCCGAAGCGGTGGCGATGGCCAGGACTGTCAATCGGCTTGGTGTCTGTGAGGGCTGGCGTGTAAAAGAGTGCATGAGGTACTCCCTGTAATATTCCTGTTATTTTCGTAAAAGTCTCGTTGAGACCTTCGGAATCAGCCATGCAGAACAGCGCAGGCCCGTGATTCACTCCCTGGTTGGCAGTCTAGTAAGGTTCTTGCGCGATTGTGCGGAGCTTTACGGGGAGGGGGGCATTGAGCGTGCGTCTGGCCGTCAGGTTTTACTCTGAATGCAGGCCGCCGGCATCCAGCTCGCGGTACTCCCAGGCGTTCGGCTTCAGTCCCAAAAGGGCGGGCTGATTAGGGCAACGTTTGATGTTGGAGCGTTTCATTTCCTTGTATCCCCTTGGTTCAGTTTTCTTGCAAGGAGTCACAGGGGGGATATATGGAAGGAAGGTATGGGGGGATGCAAGGACAGATAGCCAGAAACAAGAAAGCCCGCACTAGGCGGGCTTCTTGATTTGTTTATAGACTGCTGTAGACATCTATAAACAGGTACTTGGTGGCTACACAGGGACTTGAACCCCGGACCCCAGCATTATGAATGCTATGCTCTAACCAACTGAGCTATGTAGCCAAGTGGCGCGCATTATTCGCCGAGAAGGGAAAAGCGTCAAGCGTTTTTATTGAAAATTTATCTACGCTATCAATTGTTTATCGAAATACCTCTGTCAGCAGGGGCGCCGGGTAACGTTGGAACCACTGACTGGCCTGTTCATAAGCGTGGGCCAGCTGCAGTACGGCGAAGTCGGCCTGGTGCCGGCCGATGATTTGCAGACCCATCGGCAGGCCGTTCTGGCTGAAGCCGACCTGCACGTTCGCCACCGGGCATCCGCAGAGGGTGCCGGGGATGACCACTTCCATCCAGCGGTGATAGGTGTCCATGGTCACACCTTCGATGGAGGTCGGCCAGGGAGTGGTTTTATCGAACGGGAAGACCTGGGCGCTGGGCAGCAGCAGGTAATCGTAACGTTCGAACAGTTTGCTGATGGCGCGATACCAGTTGCTGCGGGTCACTGACGCAGCGAAGACGTCGCTGGCAGAGAGCTTCAGGCCATTTTCGATTTCCCAGCAGGCCTCCGGTTTCAACTGTGTGCGCTTTTGCGGGTCGGCATAGGCAGCGCCCAGGGAGCCGGCGACCATCCAGTGACGCAGGCTGCGCCAACTGTTCCAGAGCTGTTGCGCAGCGAAGTCCGGTTGCGTGGCTTCAATGCTGCAGCCAATGGCTTCAAAGTCGGCGAAGGCGCTCTGGCAAAGCTCGAGAATGCCTTTCTCCATCGGCAGATAGCCATTGAAGTCGCCGAGCCAGCCGAGGCGGGTGCCTTTGAAGTCGCGCTCCAGTGGTGCGGCGAAGGCGTTACCGGATTCGGCGATGGACAGCGGTGCTCGCGCATCCGCGCCGGCCTGTACCGAGAGCAGCAGCGCGGCGTCGCGTACGCTACGGCCCATAGGGCCTTCGTAGCCGAGTTGGTCGATGAACAGGTCGGCGCTGTCATCGAACGGCACCCGGCCCTGGGATGGGCGAAAGCCGAACACGTTGTTGAACGCTGCCGGGTTGCGCAGTGAACCCATCATGTCGCTGCCGTCGGCCACCGGCACCAGGTGCATGGCCAGCGCTGCGGCGGCACCACCGCTGCTACCGCCTGCGGTTTTGCTCGGGTCGTAAGCGCAGCCGGTGGCGCCGAACAATGGGTTGTAGGTCTGTGAGCCGAGGCCGAATTCCGGGGTGTTGGTCTTGCCGATAATGATCGCGCCAGCGGCCTTGATCCGCTCGGTCATGATGCCGTCGCGCTCTGGCACGAAATCTTTGTACAGCGGTGAGCCGAGCGTGGTGCGGATGCCACGGGTCAGCGACAGATCCTTGATGGCATGGGGCAAACCGTGCATCCAGCCACGGTAGAGACCGCGAGCCAGTTCTGCGTCGCGCAGGTCTGCCTGGGCCAGCAATTGGTCAGCCGGTTGCAGGCTGATCAATGCGTTGACCAATGGGTTGAAGCGCTCGATGTGGGCCAGGTAAGTCTGCATCACTTCCCGACACGACACCTGGCGCAGGCGAATGCGTTCGGCGAGTTCGTGGGCCTGCAGCAGGACCAGTTCGCTGATGTTATTGGAGGTCATTAAAACGCTGCCTTGTAGAAGACTGGGAAAACGCCCCGACGCCCTGTCGGGGCGGTCGGGTCAGCGCATCAGGCTGGTCCACAGACGGTCGGCAAGGCGGATAGCGCCTTCGCCGCAGGTCTTGCTGAACACCACTTGGGTGCCCTCCGGGATGTGCAGCTCGGGCGCGTCCTTGAGGCCAGCATCGAGGAAGGGTTCCACGCCCTTGATCGGGCTCTGATGCTTGAGGAAGTTCTGGGTCATCGCGGCATTTTCAGGCTGGCTGAGGAAGGCGATGAAAGCCTTGGCGTTAGCCGGGTTTTTGCTGCCCTTGGGGATGACCATGTTGTCGACCCAGGCCAGTACGCCTTCTTTCGGGTAGAGGTAGCGCAGGCTGGGTTTCATCTCACGGGCGCGCATCGACGATCCGCCCCAGAAGGTCGACATGTCGACTTCACCCGAGGCCAGGTTCTCGCGGATCGAGCCGGCCTTGGAGCTGTAGGTTTTGACGAAGGGCTTTTGCGCTTTGAGCAGGGTCAGCACTTGCTGCATCTGTTTCGGGTCTTCGCTGCACAGCGGAATGTTCAGATACAGGCTGGCCATGTCGACCACATCGCTCACCGAGTCGAACATGTTGATCCGCCCTTGCAGTTCGGCCGGTGGCTCGTAAAGGACTTTGTAGCTGTCCGTCGGGCCTTTGTAGCGCTCGGTGTTCAGCACCACGCTGGTGGTGCCCCAGATGAACGGCATGGAGTAAGCGCCTTCCGGGTCCCAGGTGGGCTTTTTCAGATTATCGGCGACGCTGGCGTAGTAGGGCTGGTTGACTGGGTCAAAGCGCTCGAGCAGTTGCTCCTTGATCAGGATCGGAATGAACTGGTGCGACGGAATCGCCACGTCGTAGCCCGCGCCGCCCTGTTTGAGCTTGGCCAACAGTGTCTCGTTGGAGTCGTAGGAGTCCACGGTGACTTCGATGCCGGTCTGTTTCTGGAACTTGGCGAGAATCTGCGGCGAGAAATAGCCGCTCCAGCTCACCACGTTCAATTTTTCGGCCGCCTGAGCACTGCCGAGCAGAGGCAATGTCAGTAACAAAGAGGTGCCGAAGCGTGCGATCAACTTGCTCATGGTATTTCCTCAAGGTGGAATAGGCAGGTTCAGACTTTCTTTTTACCCAGCAGCCAGGAGAGGCTGACGAACAGCACCGAGACCCCGAGGATCAAGGTCGAGACGGCATTGACGTCGGGTGTTACGCCCATTCGCAGCAAGCCGAAGATGAAGATCGGCAGGGTGGTGGTGCCGGCTTGGGAGACCATCATCGAGATCACGAAGTTATCCAGCGAGACGATGAAGGCCAGCATCAGCCCGGAGACGATCCCCGGCATCAGCAGTGGCAGGGTGACCTTGCGAAAGGTCCTCCAGGGGCCTGCATAGAGGTCGGCCGAAGCGTGTTCCAGGGACAGGTCCATGTCGTTGAGCCGCGCGCGGATCGGCAGGTAGGCGAAGGGGATGCAGAACACCGTGTGGGCGATGATCAGGTTGCCGTAACCGAGCGACAGGCCGATGGTGGAGAACAGCGCCAGCGTGGCCACGCCAACGACGATTTCCGGCAGCACCAGTGGCAACATGATTGCGCCCATGGACAGTTGCATCCCCTTGAATTTGGCGCCCCGCGAGGTACCGAGTGCCGCGAGTGTGGCAATCGCGGTGGCGATCATGCTGGCGCACACGGCGATCAGCAGGCTGTTACCGGCGGCCTGTCGCAACGCCTGATTGGCAAACGCCGCGCGGTACCAGTCGAGACTGAAACCGGTCCAGACCGTGGCCGATTGATTGGCGTTGAAGGAGAACACCACCAGCACCACGATCGGCGCGTAGAGGTACAGGTAGAACAGCAAGCTGAAGCCGCCGAAGCCCGGGAAGTCCTGCACGCTGAGCCCGTTTCGTTTGAGCAGACGCAACATCACTCACCTCCTTTGGCGATGCGCTGGCGCTCTGCGCACAGGGCGTAAACGGTCAGCACCAGCATCACTGCCGCCATCAGCACCAGCGACAGGGCAGCGCCGAACGGCCAGTTACGGGCATCGCTGAACTGCCGGAAAATCAGGTTGCCGAGCATCATTTTGGTTCCGCCACCGAGCAGTTCCGGGGCAATCATCGCGCCCAGGCAAGGGACGAAGGTCAGGATCGCGCCGGCGAAAATCCCCGGTTTGGCGATCGGTAGCACGACTTTGATCAGCGTCCGCCAACGCCCGGCATACAAGTCCTGCGCAGCTTCCAGCAGGCGGATGTCCATCTTTTCCAGGGTCGCGTAAATCGGCAGCACCACGAACGGTGCGTAGGTATAAACCAGCCCCAGCAGCACCGCGCCATCGGTATAGAGCAGTTGCAATGGTTGATCGATCACGCCGAGCCCCATCAGGCTGTTGTTGATCACCCCGGTGTTACGTAGCAGCAGAATCCAGGCGTAGGTGCGGATCAGCAGATTGGCCCAGAACGGCACGGTGATCAGGAATATCAGCAGCCCGCGACGATGGGCCGGCTGCATGGCCAGCCAGACCGCCACTGGAAAACCGATTAACAGCGTGATGACCGTAGTCAGCCCGGCGATGCCGATGGAGCGCAGGGCGATGATCAGGTAGGAGTCGGCAAAGGCCAGGCTGTCGTCCAGTTGCCGTTCGAACAGCAACGAGGTGTAGGCGTCGCTGCTGAAGACCTTGTTCACCCCGCCATAGGGGTTGGCTTCCATCAGTGAATAGCCGATCACGATCAGAATCGGCACGATCAGAAACAGGCCGATGGCGAGTAGCGCGGGAGTCACCCCGAGGAAGCTGCCGAAGGCCTTGCGCCGTGCCAGAGTGGTGGATATCGGTGAAGCGTGCATGGGAATCCCTCGCTCAATCCAGCAAAACGCTGGCGCTGCCTCGATCGAACAGCAGGCCGGCCCGACTGTTGACCGGGAAGCGCTGGCTTTGGTCGACGCTGTTGGGCGTGCGCACGGTGAGGCGCGAACCATCGGCCAGGCTGACCTGGTATTGCAGGTCGGTGCCCAGGTAGATCTGCGCGTCGATCCTGCAGGGCAGTGCACCGGTGGCGCCGTCTGGCACCAGGTGCAGGCGTTCCGGACGCACCGAGAGCGCAACGCTATCGCCGATGGCTACGTCGCTGCAGGGCTGAGCCGGCAAGGGGTGACCGGCCGGGCCATCGAACCAGGCCAGCCCGGCCTCGACTCGTGAGACCCGGCCTTCGATGAAGTTGGTCTCGCCAATAAAGTCGGCGACGAAGCGATTGCGCGGGCGCTCATAGATGTCTTCCGGACGACCGACCTGCTGCACTTCGCCTTCGGACAATACGGCGATGCGGTCGGACATGGTCAGCGCTTCTTCCTGGTCGTGGGTGACGAAAATGAAGGTGATACCGGTCTTGGCCTGGATGGTTTTCAGCTCTTCGCGCATGGCTTGGCGAAGCTTGAGGTCAAGGGCCGAAAGCGGCTCGTCGAGCAGCAGCACCTTGGGATGCGGCGCCAGTGCCCGGGCCAGGGCAACCCGTTGCTGCTGGCCGCCGGACAATTGTGTCGGGCGGCGCGTGGCGAAGCGTTCCATCTGCACCAGTGCGAGCATTTCCCGCACGCGCTCGGCGATCTGCACCTTGCTCAGGACTTTGCCCATGGGCTGCGATTCGAGGCCGAAGGCCAGGTTCTCGGCGATGGTCATATGTGGGAACAGCGCGTAGTGCTGGAACACCGTATTGACCGGGCGCTTGAAGGGCGGGCGATCGGCGATGTTTTCGCCGTAGAGCAGGATCTCGCCCTGGGTCGGAAACTCGAACCCGGCGATCATCCGCAGAAGGGTGGTTTTGCCACAGCCGGAAGGGCCGAGGAGGGTGAAGAACTCGTTGTCGCGGATATCCAGGTCGATGCTTTTCAGCGCCACCGGACCGGTTTGCGGATCACCGTAAACCTTGCGTACTGAGCGAATGGACACAGCCAGCGTTTGCAGCGAATGCAGGGCATTCATGCGTTACCTCCGATTCCCCCATCGCCCGTTTGAGTGCTGCTCTGTAAAGAGCTGCGTCGTCAGGCCATGGATATTATTTTTTTGGGCAGGATCGAGATGTTTTCGGGTGTGCAGCGAGCCGCGTCGGCGGGCTCTTTGTTCTGTTCTTGTTGTTCTGGTGTGGCTCGATTATCAGTGAGGGGTTGCAGGTGCGAAACTTCAATTTTAACATAGGAGCTGTTAAATAATTTAATAGCTAGAGGCGGTTCTACCCAATGCCTACCCACCGTTTGCCGCCACTCAATGCCGTACGCGCTTTTGATGCGGCGGCGCGTCTGGGCAGCTATGTCGAAGCCTCAAAAGCGCTGCACGTGACCCAGCCAGCGATTGGCCGGCATGTGAAGTTGCTTGAGGAGTGGCTTGGCGTGCAGCTATTTGAGCGGACCTCACGCGGGGTTGTGCTGACAGTCGCCGGGCAGAAATACCACCACAAAATCTCCGCGGCTTTGCAGTTGATCGTTGAGGCCGGGAAGGAGTTGCTGCCCAGAGATTCCGAGCGCTGGCTGCGGATCATGGTGGTGCCGGGCTTCGCCAAGCGCTGGCTGACGCCCAGGCTTGAGGCGATGCGGCATCTGCGACCGGGGTTGAAGTTCGCCATCGAACCCAACTCGACCTTTACCGAAGTAGATGGCAAGAGCGCTGACTTGGGCATCGTTTATGGCCTGGATGGGCAGTACGCCAATTCCCGCGCGACCTTGATCTGCCCGCGGGTATTTCCGATTTGTACGCCGGGGTACCTGGCGAGCATCGAGCCGATTCACAGCCCGGTCGATCTGGTAAAACACAATTTGATCCACTTTGACGACGGCGAATGGTGGAACATGTGGTTCGCCGCCAATGATCTGGATATTCACCTGACTTCCGACGTGTTGTACGTCAACAATGACCACGCCTTATCGGTGGCCGAAAGCGGCCAGGGTATTGCACTGGCCAACGAAGTATTGGTACGCGATGAACTTGAGGCCGGCACCCTGGTGCGAGCAGTTGAGGCCCAGGTGAGACTGGAAAGCTATCGCGTACTGACGCCGTCAGCCGCGTTGTCGGCGGATGTGCAATGGTTTATCCAGTGGTTGTCGACGTCGCTGGAGCAAGAGTTTCCAGAGGCGGTGGTCGGGGTTTGATGGCCCCGACTTGACGTCAAAAGTGAAGGCCTGCACCTACCCCGTAGCAGCTGCCAAAGGCTGCGTTCGGCCGCACAGCGGTCGTAATCCGGGCAACTCAAGTGTCCTGTTGAATCGTGTCAGGACTCTTTGCGACTGCTGCGCGCTCGAACGCAGCCTTCGGCAACTGCTACAGAAGATTGCGACACCTAGTTCAACCGAAACCTCCCCGTATTCTCACTCAGCGCCTTACTACCCTGGCTCAAGGTATCCGCCGCGCGGTTCACCGCTCGTGCGCCTTCAAGCAGGCGCATGGCCGCTTGATCGACCTGTTGAATATTGCCGCTGACTTCATCGGCGGTGCTGGCCTGTTCTTCGACGGCAGTCGCAATCTGCGCCAGGGTATTGGTGACGCTTTGCACCGCACTGGCAATTTCTACCAGGCGTTCGCCAAGCCCGGTCACTGCCTGGGCATCGGTTTGTGCCTGACCGCAGGCGGCTTCCATCAAGGCCACGGCCTCGCTCACCGTGGCCCGCAGGCTATCGACGGTACCGGCGATTTGCGCGGTGGAGGATTGGGTGCGCTGCGACAGGCTGCGCACTTCATCGGCCACCACGGCAAACCCACGACCTTGCTCCCCGGCCCGGGCCGCCTCGATGGCGGCATTCAACGCCAGCAGATTGGTCTGCTCGGCGACGCCGCGAATGGTATCCACCACCAGCTGGATCTGCTGCCCTTGCTCGCTGACCCGGCCAAGTGCTGCGGCAGTCTCGTTCAGGCGCTGGTTGAGTTGCTGGATGCTGGCGGTGGTCCGCTGACTGTCGCGGCTGCTGTCGGCGGCAATACGCTGGGTGTGCCGGGCACTGCCGGAAGCCTGTTCGCAGCTGTGTGCGACACCTTGTGAGGTGGCGGCCAGTTGGGTCGCCGCCGCGGCGATCTGGCTGATCTGCAATTGCTGTGCTTCGACTTCGCCCAAGGCGCCGCTGGAGTGGTCGTTGAGGGTGCGTACCGCGTCACTCAGTTGCAGGGTTTCGTGATCAACCCCGAGCAGACTGGTACGCAACTGCACCACCGCGACGTTGAGCGCGCTACTGATGGCGGCCAGTTCATCGCGCCCGTGTACCGGTACTTGCAAAGACAGGTTGCCGTCACGCAAGGACTCGGCCAGCAAGGTGATGCCGCTGGCACTGCGACGGATCGATGTCTGCAAGCAGATGAACAGGTACAGCGCTGCCAGTAGCAGGCTGCCGAAGATCGTCGCCACCAGGATGAATTGGCGGATGGCCGAGCTCTGGTAGTAATCCAGGCGGCTGTCCAGCGACACCAGAGACTGTTGGCGCAACGATGACAGGTCCATGAGGAGGGCGTCGAGGCTGCGCTCGAAGTCTTGCGGCTTGAGATTGATGCTGCCGCCGAACACGCCGTCGTCGAGAACTTTGAGGCCGTCATCCAGATGCTTCAGGCTGTCGTGGTATTGCCCGGCCCAGGATCGCAACGCGCTGGGCAGCCGGGCTTCGAGCAGGCTGCCGGTCTTCACCAGCTGCTCGCGCGCGTCGCCGATGCGGCTGCGCAGGTCCCGCAGTTGCAGGCGGCTTTGCAGGGTGAATTGCCCGGACACCACTGAGGCCTGGCCGACACTGGCCAGGCGACCAACCCGTTCGATCAGGTCTGGAGCGTGCTGGGTGGAAATCTGCGTCAGCAGGCAGGTTTCCAGCCATGGGGCGAGGATCAGTCGGTTGTCCATGGCTATCTGCTCGCGCAGGGCTTGCAACGCGCTCAATGCGGCGGTGAAGCGCTCGTAGCCGTCCGGCCACCAGCCGACGCTGCTCAGGCTTTTGGAGTCCAATCCGCTTAGAGCCGCTTGCAGCCCTTGATAGCGACTCAAGGTGTCGCCGACGGCACCTTCGGTTTGCAGAGCGGTGCCGAGGTCGGTGACGGCTTGAGTGACGGCGGGCTGGACCGAGTCGAACGCAGCCATGGCGGCAAGGGTCGCCGGTGTAGGCTGACGATTGGTTTCTGTTGCTCGCCAGCGGGCGGCGCGGTCACGCTGAGTGGCCAGCAAGTTGTCCAGACTGTCGAGGGCCAGCAATTGGCGAACTCCGGCACGCTCGCCGGAGATCAGGCTTAACTTGTCGCGGTAGTCCTGGCCGATTATCCACAGGCTGCCCATCAGCGGCAGGATGAACAGCAGAAACAACAGCTGAAACTTGCGGGCAAAGCCGAAGCGCCCAAGCAGTCTGATTCCTGGTGATAGAAAAACCTGCATGCCCGACTACTCCTCTGAGCACCACGCACCAATGGCGTGCAGTCCTGGCGGTGTGGCCTGGACCTGTGCTTGCTGTTAAAGGCCTCGGAAAATCGCAATCGCGAGCCCTGTGCGGTGAGCCCTGTAGCGAAACTTCCCATTCTCGGTCCCCTTTGTAAGGGGCCGCGTTGAAGTGGATAAGCAAGGCAAGATTCAGACCATGGCTTTGAGCTATCACGTTATGCGTTGTAAGGTTTGAAGTTGTTAGCAGGCTAAGGGGATGGCTTTGCTGCACTGAAAAATGGCACATTGACCCACCTGCAAATGCGCACCCATCTGTTGTACGGAAACTCTTATGGCTATCAGTAACCTTCAGACCTCCGCGAGCCCGGCTTCTACCGCCCCGCAAACCAGCCCTTTGGTCATGCGCATCATCGGTGCCGTGGCTTTGGCGCATTTGATCAATGACCTGATTCAGGCGGTGTTGCCATCGATCTATCCAATGCTCAAGGCCAACTATGGACTGACCTTCACTCAGGTCGGTTTGATCACATTGACCTTTCAGCTCACCGCTTCGCTGTTGCAGCCATGGGTCGGGTATTACACCGATCGCCATCCCCAGCCCTATCTGCTGCCGCTGGGTATGGTCAGCACGTTGATTGGCATTTTGATGCTGTCTCAAGTCGGTAGCTTCCCGCTGATTCTGTTGGCCTCGGCGTTGATTGGTATCGGCTCTTCGACCTTTCACCCGGAAGCTTCGCGGGTCGCGCGACTGGCCTCGGGCGGCCGTTATGGCTTGGCGCAGTCGACCTTCCAGGTCGGTGGTAACGCCGGCTCGGCGTTCGGGCCGTTGCTGGCGGCAGCGATCATCATTCCGTTCGGCCAGGGCAACGTCGCCTGGTTCGGGGTGTTTGCGGTGTTCGCCTTGGGCGTGCTGTATGCGATCAGCCGTTGGTACAGCAATCACCTGAACCTGTTCAAACTCAAGCAGGGCCAGGCCGCAACCCATGGCTTGTCGAAAGGGCGGGTACTGAGTGCATTAGTCGTGCTTGGGCTGCTGGTGTTCTCCAAATACTTCTACATGGCCAGCTTCACCAGCTATTTCACTTTTTACCTGATCGAGAAATTTGACCTGTCGGTGGCCAGCTCGCAGTTGCATCTGTTCCTGTTTCTCGGTGCGGTCGCGGCGGGGACGTTCTTTGGCGGCCCGATCGGCGACAGGATCGGTCGCAAGGCGGTCATCTGGTTCTCGATTCTCGGCGTGGCGCCGTTCACGTTGTTGCTGCCTCACGTGGACCTGTTCTGGACCAGCGTGCTGAGCGTGGTGATCGGCTTCATTCTGGCTTCGGCATTCTCGGCCATTGTGGTTTACGCACAGGAATTGGTACCAGGTAACGTCGGGATGATTGCCGGGGTGTTCTTTGGTCTGATGTTTGGTTTCGGCGGGATTGGTGCGGCGCTGCTTGGGCATCTGGCCGACATACACGGCATCGAGTACGTGTACCTGCTGTGCTCGTTCCTGCCGTTGTTCGGTGTTTTGGCGATCTTTTTGCCGAGAACCAAAAAGGCATAAGTCAGAGATCCTGGAGCGAAGCTTGCCCGCGAAGAACGATGGCGCGGTCTAATAGAAAGACCGTAGCGTCTATATCGCGGGTAAGCCTCGCTCCTACGGAATATGTGGTGGTTTGATAATCACCAGGCACAAAAAAGCCGCGTCGAGACGCGGCTTTTTCTTGGGCGTTTCTTTTACACGTTGAAGCGGAAGTGCATCACGTCGCCGTCTTTGACGATGTAATCCTTGCCTTCCAGACGCCATTTACCGGCTTCTTTGGTGCCGGCTTCGCCCTTGTACTGGATGAAGTCGTTGTAGGCGATGACTTCGGCGCGGATGAAGCCTTTTTCGAAGTCGGTGTGGATCACCCCGGCCGCTTGTGGCGCAGTAGCACCGACTTTTACGGTCCAGGCGCGGACTTCTTCAACACCGGCGGTGAAGTAGGTCTGCAGGTGCAGCATTTCGTAGCCGGCGCGGATCACGCGGTTCAGGCCAGGCTCTTCCAGGCCCAGGGCCTCGAGGAACATGTCTTTCTCTTCGCCGTCGTCAAGCTCGGCGATTTCCGCTTCGATCTTGTTGCAGACCGGTACAACCACTGCACCTTCTTCTTCGGCGATGGCCATGACCACGTCGAGCAGCGGGTTGTTTTCGAAGCCGTCCTCGGCAACGTTGGCGATGTACATGACCGGTTTGGTGGTCAGCAGGTGGAAGCCACGGATCACCGCTTTCTCGTCGGTGCTCATGTTCTTCATCAGGCTGCGCGCAGGCTTGCCTTCGGTGAAGTGAGCGATCAACTGCTCCAACAGGCCTTTCTGAACCACGGCGTCCTTGTCACCACCCTTGGCGTTGCGGGTGACTTTCTGCAGTTGCTTCTCGCAGCTGTCGAGGTCGGCGAAGATCAGTTCGAGGTCGATGATCTCGATGTCGCGTTTCGGGTCGACGCTGTTGGAGACGTGAATCACGTTCTCGTCTTCGAAGCAGCGGACCACGTGGGCGATGGCATCGGTTTCACGGATGTTGGCCAGGAACTTGTTGCCCAGACCTTCACCTTTCGAGGCGCCGGCAACGAGGCCTGCGATGTCGACGAACTCCATGGTGGTCGGCAGGATGCGCTTGGGTTTGACGATTTCCGCCAGTGCGTCCAGACGCGGATCGGGCATTGGCACTATGCCGCTGTTCGGCTCGATGGTGCAGAAGGGAAAGTTCTCGGCCGCGATACCGGATTTGGTCAGGGCGTTGAACAGGGTGGACTTGCCGACGTTAGGCAGGCCGACGATGCCGCAGTTGAATCCCATGGTGTTTCCCCTCGGATAAGAGTCAGGCCTTCTGGCTGTGCAGGTTTTTCATCGCGCGGTTCCATTCACCAGCGAGAATATCCGGCAGCACGCCGAGGGCAAAGTCGATGCTTGCATCGAGTTTTTCCTGTTCGGCGCGTGGCGCACGACCCAGGACAAAATTTGAAACCATACTGGCGACGCCTGGGTGGCCGATGCCAAGCCGCAAGCGGTGGAAAGTATTCTGATTGCCGAGCTGCGCGATGATGTCGCGCAGGCCGTTATGACCGCCATGCCCGCCGCCCTGTTTGAGCTTGGCTACGCCGGGTGGCAAGTCGAGTTCGTCGTGCGCCACCAGTATCGCTTCCGGTGGGATGCGGTAAAAACCGGCAAGTGCCGCTACGGCCTGGCCACTTCGGTTCATGAACGTGGTGGGAATCAGCAGACGAACATCCTGACCCTGATGCGTGAAGCGCCCGGTCAGGCCAAAAAATTTGCGCTCGGGCACCAGATTGATGCGCTGGGCCGATGCGATGCGCTCAACAAAAAGGGCCCCTGCGTTATGCCGGGTCTGTTCGTATTCGGTGCCTGGATTTCCCAGGCCAACGATCAGTTGTATGGCAGTCACATCAGGGGCCCTTCTTTGGAGTTGTGGATAGCATCGCCGCGTTGAGGTTGTGCGGCGAAAGTGGACGAAAAATGCTCATTTACCATTATGTAAACTCCGCGTTCTCGCCCGCTTTCTCGCTACGCTCTAGTCCGCGATGTTTCCAACAAACTCCGGCGTACAGAGTGAATTACTCTGCAGCGCCTTCTGCAGCTTCTGGAGCAACACGTGGAGCGTGAACGTTGGCAACAGCCAGGTCGTTACCGTGAGCCAGAGCTACGAACTCAACGCCTTTAGGTGCTTTGAGGTCGGACAGGTGAATGATCGAACCGATTACGGCGCTAGCCAGGTCGACTTCGATGAATTCAGGCAGGTCTTTTGGCAGGCAAGAAACTTCGACTTCAGCAACAACGTGCGAAATTTCGCCGCCTTTCTTCAGGGCAGCTTCTTCGTTGATGAAGTGCACTGGAACGTGAGCGGTCAGTTTCTGGCCAGCTACAACGCGTACGAAGTCAGCGTGCATCACGTGGCCTTTGGCCGGGTGACGCTGCAGAGCTTTGATAACGACGTTTTGCTTGGTGCCGCCAACGTTCAGTTCGATAACGTGGCTGAAAGCAGCTTCGTTTTCGAGCAGTTTGGCAACTTCTTTAGCCAGCATGCTGATGGATTCAGGGGCTTTTTCGCCACCGTAAACTACAGCTGGAACCAGGCTTGCGAGACGACGCAGGCGGCGGCTCGCACCTTTCCCCAGGTCGGAACGCACTTCAGCATTCAGAGTAAAATCGTTCATGTTGTATCTCCAAAATAACCACATTCGCCCCAGCGTTTGCGACCAGCGCTAAAGGCGATATGGGCAAAAAAGCCCCGCCCCAACAAGAATGCCGGGGCGGGGCGCTTTTCGTCATCGTGATGAGTGCGAAGGGCAGGGCCCTTAGCGGAACATCGCGCTGATCGATTCTTCGTTGCTGATACGGCGAACCGCTTCGGCAACTACCGGTGCGATATCCAGTTGACGGATACGCGAACAGGCTTGTGCTGCAGCGGACAGCGGGATGGTGTTAGTCACCACCAGCTCGTCCAGCATGGAATTTTCAATGTTTTCGATCGCTCGCCCCGACAGCACAGGGTGTGTGCAGTAGGCAAAGACCTTGGCAGCGCCATGCTCTTTCAAGGCTTTAGCCGCGTGGCACAAGGTGCCGGCGGTATCGACCATGTCATCGACCAGAATACAGGTACGCCCTTCGACATCACCGATGATATGCATCACTTCAGAGTGATTGGCTTTCTCACGGCGCTTGTCGATGATCCCAAGATCCACGCCCAGGGATTTGGCAACAGCACGTGCACGCACGACGCCGCCAATGTCCGGGGACACGATCATCAGGTTTTCGAAGCGTTGGTCTTCGATGTCATCCACCAATACCGGGGAGCCGTAGATGTTATCTACCGGAATATCGAAGAAGCCCTGGATCTGGTCAGCATGCAAATCAACCGTGAGAACACGATCGATGCCGACTACGGTGAGCATGTCAGCGACGACTTTCGCGCTGATAGCCACACGTGCGGAACGCGGACGGCGGTCCTGACGGGCATAACCAAAGTAGGGGATCACCGCAGTGATTCGAGTTGCTGAGGAGCGACGGAAGGCATCAGCCATCACGACGAGTTCCATCAGGTTATCGTTGGTCGGAGCACACGTCGGCTGAATGATGAAGACGTCTTTACCGCGGACGTTTTCATTAATCTCAGCGGTGATTTCGCCGTCGGAGAACTTACCGACAGAAATGTCACCGAGTGGGATATGCAGCTGACGTACAACACGCCGAGCCAGATCGGGGTTAGCGTTCCCCGTAAAGACCATCATCTTGGACACGCGCAGTACCTGAAGGCTGAGGGTATACCTGGATGAGTATAGGAAAATGGCAGGGGCGGCTGGATTCGAACCAACGCATGGCAGGATCAAAACCTGCTGCCTTACCGCTTGGCGACGCCCCTGTATCTGTTGCAACGAGTGCCCAGCACCCGGTTCCTTTTAGAGCAGACTTTGCAGCTTGCGATGCAACATCGAAACGTTGCTTCCCTTTGCTACAAACCCTGTTAGGGTCTCTGTAAGAAGGGCCGAGACTTTATCAGCTTCAGCTTTGCTTGGGAAGCCCCCAAACACACAACTTCCAGTTCCGGTGAGTTTTGCTTCGGTAAATTTACCTAACAAATTCAATGCGTTACGTACATCTGGATAACGCCTTGCTACCACCGGTAAGCAGTCATTTCGACTGTTTCCCTTGGGAACGGGGCGCACTTTAATGGGCGGAGAGTTACGTGTCAACAGTGGATCTGAAAAAATTTCTGCTGTACTTACAGATACTTGCGGCACAAGCACGAGATACCACGGCTCTTCGGGGTCTACGGGGGTGAGTTTTTCTCCCACACCCTCAGCGAAAGCTGCGTGCCCACGCACGAAAACCGGGACGTCCGCGCCCAATGTCAGGCCCAAAGCCGCTAATCGATCTTCATCCCAACCCGTTTGCCAGAGGTGATTGAGGCCGAGCAGAGTGGTCGCCGCATTTGAACTGCCGCCACCGATTCCGCCGCCCATGGGCAGAATTTTTTCGATCCAGATATCGATTCCCAGCGTGGAGCCGGATTGTTCCTGAAGCTTTTTCGCCGCGCGCACGATCAAATTGCTGTCGTGGGGGACGCCGTCGAATTCGGTATGCAGCTTGATGATGCCGTCATCGCGAACGGCAAAGGTCAGTTCGTCGGCATAATCGAGAAACTGAAACAACGTCTGCAGCTCGTGGTAGCCGTCTTCACGGCGACCGAGGATATGCAGCATCAGATTGAGTTTTGCCGGAGCAGGCAGGGTCAGGCGTGGAGTTGTCATGTCATTGCCCCAGTTTGCGCGGTTGCCAGTCCTTGATCACCAGCGTGACGTCGAGGTCGGGACCATGCAGCTTGATTCGTTCCGGTAGCCAGAAACCGTTCTCTTGGGCGTAGCTCAAATACTCGACCTGCCAGCCATCCTGCTCGAGGTTGGCCAGGCGGCTGTCGGCATCGAGGTTCAGGCGGCTTTTGCTATCGGGCGCGGGAAGACCGCGAACCCACCAGACCAGATGCGAGACCGGCAGCCTCCAGCCGAGTTGTTCTTCCAGCAGGGCCTCTGGCGTAGGCGCTTCATAGCGTCCCTGGTTGGCGACTTCCAGTGCCACCCGGCCCGGGCGACCGGTCAGGCGTGCCGCGCCGCGACCCAATGGGCCGGACAGGCGTATGTCGTAGTAGTCCTGACGTTGTAGCCAGAACAAGGTGCCGCTACCCGAATCCTTCGGCGCGCGAATGCCGACCTTGCCGCTGATCTGCCAGCCATCGAGGCTGCTCAACTGTTGTTTGTGCACGCGCCATTGCGCGGGGTTGCCGTGACCTTCGACGGACTCACGGGCGCCAAAGCCCGCGCAACCGGCAAGCAGGGCGATGAAGCTGAAAACGATAAAGTGGCGCAAAAACATAATCTTAAAAAGTCTCGGATCCGGTCAGGCGCTTAATGGTGCTGCGCAGGGTAGGGCTGTCGGGCTGATCCTTGAGGAATTTGCCCCAGATTTGCTTGGCCTCGCGTTGTTTGCCGTTGGCCCACAGGACTTCGCCCAGGTGCGCAGCGACCTCCTGATCGGGGAAGCGCTCAAGGGCCTGGCGCAGCAAGCGTTCGGCTTCATCGAGGTTGCCCAGGCGGAAGTTCACCCAGCCGAGGCTGTCGAGTACCGCCGGATCTTCCGGATTCAGCTGATGAGCCTGTTCGATCAGCGCCTTGGCTTCGGCGTAACGCGTTGTACGGTCCGACAAGGTGTAGCCGAGAGCATTCAGCGCCATCGCATTGTTCGGATCGTGCTTGATGATCAGCCGCAGGTCTTTTTCCATCTGCGCCAGGTCATTGCGCTTTTCCGCCTGCATGGCGCGGGTATACAGCAGATTCAGATCGTCCGGGTACTGCTGCAAGGCTTGCTGCAATACTTTCCAGGCGCGATCGCCCTGATTGTTGGCAGACAAGGTCTCAACCTCGATCAGATACAGCTGTATTGCGTAATCGGGTTGAGTGTCGCGGGCAGTGGCCAAACGGCTTTCGGCTTCGCTGGTGCGACCGTTGTTCATCAGAATATCGGCCTGACGCAATTGCGCCGGCAGGTAGTCATTGCCCGGTGCAACCTGGGCGTATTCGATCAGTGCACCTTGTGGGTCGTTGCGTTCTTCGGCGATGCGGCCCAGGTTCAGGTGTGCCGAATCGACGTGGCTTTCCCGGGCGATCAGGTCTTCCAGATAGCCCTTGGCCTCTTCCCAGGCCTTGGCTTCCAGGCAGACAAGCGCCAGTGAGTAACGCAGCTCGTCATCTTCCGGGTATTGCTGAACCAGCCTGGAAAACTCGACTTTGGCGTCGTGCATGCGGTCCTGTTCGACCAGCATGCGTGCATAAGTCAGGCGCAGGCGTTTGTCGTCCGGGTATTTACGGATGCTTTTTTCCAGCAGTGGCAAGGCTTCCTTGCCACGACCCATGCTTTGCAGCAGGCGGGCGTGGAGCAACAGCGGTGCTACTTCGCCATCTTCCGGTGGATTTTTTTCAAGGAGGGTCAGTGCGGCCCCGGATTCACCATTCTGTTGCAGCAACAACGCTTTGCCGAAGATCAACTGACCGTTTTTCGGGTGTTTCTGCAATAACCGGTCAAAACTTTTGATCAAGCCGTTGCGGGTGTCCTGGTCGGTATCGGCGGCAGACAAGGCAAGAAAGTCGAAATGGGTGTCGCCTTTGCCTTGCAGGACTTTCTCCATGTAGACCATGGAATCGTCATAACGCCCGCCGCGGGCCAATTGAACGGCTGCGGCACGTTGCGCCTCCAGATCGTCCGGGGAGTTTTTCGCCCAGATCAGAGCGGTGTCCAGCGCTGCCTGATCGGCACCCAGGTACTCGGCGATGCGGAACGCCCGTTCGGAGATTCCCGGATCCTGAGTATTGATGGCCTGGGTCACATAGTTGTCCAGTGCAATGTCGAAACGATTGCGCTGGCCAGCCAGTTCCGCACTCAGCAGACTGAAGATCGTATCTTCGCTGAACGAACTGTAAACCTTGGGCTTTTCAGGGGCCGGAGTGCTGTCTTCGACCGGTGGCGTACCGTCCGATGATACGGGTGCCAAGGCCTGGCAGCCGCTTAGGAAGACAAAAGCAAGGAGCAACGCGGAGGATCTATTCATATAGGAAGAGGACGACTAACCTGCGGTCGGATCATCATGACACAAGCCTTCGGCCAAACATAACCGCCCCGTTAATTCATATTAAAGGGCGCTCGAATGCTTCGTGCAGGGGGGATTCGTTGCGGCAATGGTTGTTCTGAATCTGGCGAAGTAGGACAATTGACGGCTTCTCGACATCATCAGCGACCTTGAATGGCCTTTCTTGCACTCGGTATCAACCACAAGACTGCTTCAGTAGACGTCCGCGAGCGCGTGGCCTTTACCCCTGAGCAGTTGGTTGAGGCCTTGCAGCAGCTCTGCCGCCTCACCGATAGCCGCGAAGCTGCGATCCTCTCCACCTGCAATCGCAGTGAACTGTATATAGAACAGGATCACCTTTCGGCTGACATCGTGCTGCGCTGGCTGGCCGATTATCACCAATTGAGCCTCGAGGAGCTGCGTGCGAGTGCTTATGTGCATGAAGATGATGCGGCCGTTCGTCACATGATGCGTGTGGCTTCAGGGCTGGATTCGCTGGTGCTGGGTGAACCGCAGATTCTCGGCCAGATGAAGTCGGCCTACGCCGTGGCTCGCGAGGCCGGCACCATTGGTCCGCTGCTCGGGCGCTTGTTTCAGGCGACGTTCAATGCGGCCAAACAGGTGCGTACCGACACCGCCATCGGTGAAAACCCGGTGTCGGTGGCCTTTGCCGCCGTCAGCCTGGCGAAACAGATTTTCAGTGACTTGCAACGCAGCCAGGCTCTGTTGATTGGCGCCGGCGAAACCATCACGCTGGTCGCCCGACATCTGCATGAGCTTGGCGTCAAGCGTATCGTGGTCGCCAACCGCACGCTGGAGCGCGCGAGCATTTTGGCCGAACAGTTCGGTGCCCACGCGGTGCTGCTCTCGGATATCCCGGCAGAATTGGTTCGCAGCGACATCGTCATCAGCTCCACTGCCAGCCAGTTGCCGATTCTGGGCAAGGGCGCGGTCGAGAGTGCATTGAAGCTGCGCAAGCACAAACCGATCTTCATGGTTGACATCGCCGTGCCGCGCGATATCGAGCCGGAAGTCGGCGAGTTGGACGACGTTTACCTCTATAGCGTCGACGATCTCCACGAAGTGGTCGCCGAAAACCTCAAGAGTCGTCAGGGTGCTGCGCAAGCGGCGGAAGAGATGGTGTCCATCGGCGCCGACGACTTCATGGTGCGATTGCGTGAACTGGCGGCGGTGGATGTACTCAAGGCCTACCGCCAGCAAAGCGAACGCCTGCGTGATGAAGAGCTGCTCAAGGCCCAGCGCATGCTCGCCAATGGCAGCAACGCCGAAGACGTGCTGGTGCATCTGGCCCGCGGCCTGACCAACAAATTGCTGCATGCCCCGAGCGTGCAGTTGAAAAAGCTTTCCGCCGAAGGCCGCCTCGATGCGCTGGCCATGGCTCAGGAACTCTTTGCCCTCGGTGAGGGCCCATCGGATAGCTTTTCGGATAAAAAACCGCAATGAAAGCGTCACTGCTCAATAAGCTGGACATCCTCCAGGACCGTTTCGAGGAATTGACCGCCTTGCTTGGCGATGGCGAAGTCATTTCCGACCAGAACAAGTTCCGTACCTATTCCAAGGAATACGCGGAAGTTGAACCGATTGTCACCACCTATGCACAACTGCTCAAGGTTCAAGCTGACCTCGAAGGCGCCCAGGCGCTACTCAAGGACAGCGACCCGGACATGCGCGAAATGGCGGTCGAGGAAGTGCGCGAAGCCAAAGAGCGGCTGATCGAGCTCGAAGGCGACCTGCAACGCATGCTGCTGCCCAAGGATCCCAACGACGGGCGCAACGTCTTCCTCGAGATACGTGCCGGCACCGGCGGTGACGAAGCGGCGATTTTCTCCGGCGACCTGTTCCGTATGTATTCACGCTACGCCGAGCGTCGCGGCTGGCGGGTGGAAATTCTCTCGGAGAACATAGGCGAGCACGGCGGCTATAAAGAAGTCATTGCCCGGGTCGAAGGCGACAACGTCTATGGCAAACTGAAATTCGAATCGGGTGCCCATCGCGTGCAACGGGTTCCAGCGACAGAATCTCAGGGCCGTATTCACACCTCGGCCTGTACCGTGGCGGTATTGCCTGAGCCGGATGAACAGGAAGCCATCGAGATCAACCCGGCGGACCTGCGGGTCGATACCTATCGCTCCTCCGGCGCCGGTGGTCAGCACGTCAACAAGACCGACTCGGCGATCCGCATCACTCACCTTCCTTCGGGAATTGTGGTTGAGTGCCAGGAAGAACGTTCTCAGCACAAGAACCGTGCGCGGGCGATGTCCTGGCTGTCGGCCAAGTTGAACGACCAGCAGACCAGCGCCGCGGCCAATGCCATCGCCAGCGAGCGTAAGTTGCTGGTAGGTTCGGGTGATCGTTCCGAGCGGATCCGTACCTATAACTTTGCTCAAGGCCGGGTTACCGATCATCGGGTCAACCTGACCCTGTATTCCCTTGATGAAATCCTCGCGGGCGGCGTCGAAGCGGTGATCGAGCCATTGCTGGCCGAATATCAGGCCGATCAACTGGCATCGATAGGTGAGTAAATGACGATTATTGCCAGCTTGTTACGCTCGGCCGAACTGCCTGATTCGCCCACGGCCCGTCTGGATGCCGAGTTATTGCTGGCAGCAGCTCTGGGCAAGTCCCGCAGTTTTCTGCACACCTGGCCAGAGCGGATCGTCAGCAGCGAAGCTGCGCTGACCTTTGCCGATTATTTACAGCGCCGCCGCGCTGGCGAGCCGGTGGCCTATATTCTCGGCCAGCAGGGTTTCTGGAAGCTGGACCTGGAAGTCGCGCCGCATACACTGATTCCGCGTCCGGACACTGAGCTGCTGGTGGAGGCCGCGCTGGAACTGTTGCCGGCTACACCTGCCAAGGTGCTCGATCTGGGCACCGGCAGCGGCGCGATTGCCTTGGCCCTGGCCAGTGAACGTCCGGCCTGGCACGTCACGGCGGTGGATCGGGTGCTCGAAGCCGTGGCCCTGGCCGAGCGCAACCGGCAGCGGCTGAACCTGAACAATGTCACGGTGCTCAACAGTCACTGGTTCAGCGCACTGCAAGATCATCGTTTCCAGCTAATTATCAGTAACCCGCCGTACATTGCCGATGCCGATCCGCATCTGGTGGCCGGTGATGTGCGTTTCGAGCCGGCCAGTGCGCTGGTGGCGGGTGTGGACGGACTCGACGATCTGCGTCTGATCATCGCCCAGGCACCGCAACACCTCGAGGCGGGCGGCTGGTTGATGCTTGAACATGGCTACGACCAGGCGCTGGCAGTGCGTGATTTGCTGCTGACTCGCGGCTTTGAAGAAGTACACAGTCGTAAAGATCTGGGCGACCACGAACGTATCAGTCTGGGGCGTCTACCGTGCTGAATGATCAGGAGCTGTTGCGCTATAGCCGGCAGATTTTGTTGCAGCATGTCGACATCGACGGTCAGTTGCGCCTCAAGAACAGCCGCATATTGATCGTCGGCCTCGGCGGTCTCGGTGCGCCGGTGGCCTTGTACCTGGCGGCGGCCGGGGTTGGCGAGCTGCATCTGGCGGACTTCGATACGGTCGATCTGACCAACCTGCAACGGCAGATCATTCATGACACGGACAGCGTTGGCCTGAGTAAGGTCGATTCGGCGATTCGTCGCCTTACAGCGATCAATCCAGAGATTCAGTTGATCGCCCATCGCTCGGCGCTGGACGAAGACTCGCTGGCAGCCGCTGTCGCTGCTGTCGATCTGGTTCTTGATTGCTCCGATAATTTCTCTACCCGCGAAGCCGTCAATGCGGCCTGTGTTGCGGCGCGCAAACCCTTGGTCAGCGGCGCGGCGATTCGCCTGGAGGGGCAGCTTTCGGTGTTCGATCCGCGTCGGCCCGAGAACCCTTGTTACCACTGCTTGTATGGGCACGGCAGCGAAGCCGAATTGACCTGCAGTGAAGCCGGCGTGCTCGGTCCGCTGGTGGGGCTGGTCGGTAGCCTGCAAGCCCTTGAGGCGCTGAAATTGCTGGTCGGCTTTGGCGAACCGCTGGTGGGGCGCTTGCTGTTGATCGATGCCTTGGGTACGCGCTTTCGCGAACTGCGGGTCAAGCGTGATCCAGGCTGCGGTGTCTGCGGGCCAAAACATGCGTGAAGCGCCGATTGGTGTGTTCGACTCCGGTGTCGGCGGTCTGTCGGTGCTGGGTGAAATCCAGCGCCTGCTGCCCAACGAGTCGCTGCTGTACTTCGGCGACTGCGGCAACATTCCCTATGGCGAGAAGACTCCGGAGTTCATTCGGCAGCGCTGCAGCGTGATGGCTGAATTCTTCGCCCGGCAGGGTGCCAAGGCGTTGGTGCTGGCCTGTAACACGGCGACGGTGGCCGGTGTTGCGGACTTGCGTCGCGATTACCCGGACTGGCCGATCGTCGGTATGGAGCCAGCGGTGAAGCCGGCGGCGGCAGCGACCCGCAGCGGTGTGGTCGGCGTGCTGGCAACTACCGGGACCTTGCAGAGCGCCAAGTTTGCCGCGTTGCTCGACCGTTTCGCCACCGATGTGCGGGTCATTACCCAACCTTGCCCCGGGCTGGTGGAGCTGATTGAAGCGGGTGATCTGCACAGTGCCGTGCTTCGCCAGCTACTGCTCGGTTACCTTGAGCCCCTGTTGGCGGCAGGTTGCGACACCATCATTCTCGGCTGCACCCACTATCCCTTTCTCAAGCCATTGCTCAAGCAGATGCTCGCTGACGAGATCAGCCTGATCGATACCGGCGCCGCCGTGGCCCGGCAACTTCAACGCTTGCTCGCCGAGCGTGAAATGCTCGCCGAAGGCCCCGCACACGAAGCGAAATTCTGGACCAGTGCCAGCCCTGAGCATCTGAGAAATATCTTGCCGTTGCTATGGAATAAGTCTGGCGCTGTGCAAAGCTTCCCTTTGTAAAAAAATTAAAAAAAACGATTCAAAAGAGCTGAGCTTCTACGTCAGCACCGAGTTCTATAGCTAGTCTGTTGAGTAGTACGAAAACCATACGAAAACCATACGAAATCGTTCGGAAAAGGATGTTTCTAATGAAGCGACTATTCTGTTTGGCTGCGCTTGCGGCCGCACTGTTGGGGCAAAGTTTTTCGGCACAGGCTGCTGGAGTGGAGTTCGCGATTGGCGAGACCAGCGACTCGACCCAGACCTACCGCCTGGGTATGCAACTGGATTGGGACAAGAGCTGGCTACAGAGTAATGTCGGTCGTCTAACCGGCTATTGGAGCGGCGCCTACACCTTCTGGAACGGCGACAAAAAGCCGAGCAACCACAGCCTGTCATTCTCTCCGGTACTGGTTTATGAGTTCGCCGGCGAAACCGTCAAACCTTATGTCGAGGCAGGGATTGGTGTGTCATTGTTCGCCCACACCGAGGTGGAAGACAACAAGTTGGGGTCGTCGTTTCAGTTCGAAGATCGCATCGGTTTAGGCCTGCGCTTTAGCGGTGGACATGAAATCGGTATTCGCGCGACTCACTATTCCAACGCCAGCATCAACAGCCATAACGACGGTATAGAGAGCTACGCGCTGCATTACACGATGCCGCTTTGATCTGAACACTGGCCAGGGAACTATTGTGGCGAGGGGCTTGCCTGCTCGCCACAAATGCTTACGTTTGAGATTCAACGGTACGCGGTAGCAATCCCTTGGCGTTCGTTGATGCAATCCGCTTCACCCATCTCGAACTCCCGGCAGATCAGCGGGCGTTTCTCGTAGATGGTGCACATCATGCTGTTGCGGTCCAGCGCGGCGCACCAGCCATCATCCAGACGCAGCATGACTTCCCCGCCCCAATCGTCAGTGTCGATAAAGCGTTCAGGCACGCCGGTGTCGGTGATCAGCATGACTTCCAGTTGGCAGCAGCAGGCTGCGCAGGTGGAGCAGGTAATCGCCGGTTCGGCAATTTCGGTGAGGGGGATGTTGGTCATAGACGCGCAGTGTAAGGCAGTGGGCCCGTGCTGTGTGAAAGGCCTGACGGACGCCCGGTGAGCTAACGCTTGCCGGGCAGCGGTCGAGTGTCCACTGCCGATGATGTCGACATTTACGACTAGTCCTCGGTCGTCGGTCCGTTTCGGACCATGAGCTGGTCGATCGCCGGTTTCGTCTGGTTGGGAAGCGTTGACAGCGGCCAGAACTGCGCCATGAACAAGGCCGGAAAAGCGACCTCCAGGGGGCGATCCTGGATTTTCTCCAGGATATGCCGCGCGGCTTTGTCCACCGGCCAGCTCGTCGGCATGGGGACGTCGTTTTTATCGGCCAGTGGGGCGTCGACGAAGCCAGGACTGACCACGGTGACGGCGATGCTTTGCGGTGCCAAATCGACGCGCAGGGACTCGAACAGATAGCGCAAGCCGGCTTTGGACGCGCCAAAGGCTTCGGATCGCGGCAACGGCAGGTAGGTCACCGAGCTGGCGATGCCCACCAGGTGCGGTAAGTTCCCGGCGCGCAGCAGGGGGAGCGCAGCTTCGATGCAATAACTGCTGGCAAGCAGATTGGTGCGTATTACATGCTCGATGATCGATGCGTCTAACTGCCTGGCGTCGACGTATTCACAGGTCCCGGCGTTGAGGATCACCGTGTCGAGAGCCCCCCAAACCTCTGCGATGTGCTCGCCGACTTCCCGGACTTGCTGGCTGTTGGTGAGATCGGCGGGCACCAGCAGCACTTGCCCCGGGAAGCGCGTGGACAGTGCTTCCAGCGGCGCGACAGTTCGCGAACTGACAGCAAGATGCACACCGGACCTGAGCAGTTCTTCGGCCAACGCGGCACCGATTCCGCTGCTGGCCCCGGTCAGCCAGATACGACGTGCAGGTGTGCGACTCATCCCATTCTCCTTTTTAGCCATGCGATGGCTTGGCTAACCGCAGACAAAGTTTCATAACGCAGGGCCCTGGCATCGAAATAATATCACCATGACCATCCGCAGGCGGTTGTGCATCCATCCGGTTTCCGGCAATTAGCGCATGGCTGCGTCGATGATGGGTAACCCCGTCCGCGCCTGCTGCCAGGCGGCCAGTTCTTCGGGGGCTGCGATCAGTCGTGGCAGTGCGCCTTGCAGGCGGGAGTAGCAGACTTTGCGAAACTGGCTGAAGACCTGGAAATAAGTGCCCATTTTGGTCAGCACGCTGCCGGGCTTGAACAGCAATTGATCGAGGTAGCTGTGAAAGGTGACGCCATGAGTTTGCAGCGCTTTGGCGACCGCCGCATCACGCTGGCTTTCATGAGTGCCGTATTCCTCGTTGGCGTGAACCGCGTCGATACCGAGTTGTTGGCATAACTCAAGTAGCACATGGGGTATTTGTGCCCAAGTAGGGGCATGGCGGATCAGCAAGGGGATATTCAGTTCGCCAAGGGCTTTGCCTAGCTCGCGTAGATTGCGCAGCCAGAAGTCGACTTTGCACGGAGCGTCGTCGTGGGCCTGCCATTGCTCCGGGCTCAGAAAGTACACGGCTATGGTCGGGCCGCACACTGCGGCGGCCGTAAGGGCAGTGTTGTCATGTAGGCGCAGGTCGCTGCGCAGCCAGATCAATTGCATGGTCGTTCCTTAAATTAGACCGCACTGAACCAGTCCCAGGTGAGTCGACAAAGGATCTTCGGCCAGGAATAAATCAGCAATTTCAGCGGTGCTTACGGACAACTCGGCGTGGTGGATGCACACCGTTGCTCCCGCAATGATTTTTGGGCAACTGATACCGTTCAAAATTTTCGGCAGTTGGCTCACATTCATGGCTTTGCTCGAATACAGCAGTACACCACGAGCTTGCAGATGATCGACTGCCATTGCCAGTTCGCCAGCGGGCAGTGGCCAATCGAAGACTTCCACGGGGCAATCGGCGCTGCTCACCAACCAGGCGGTGAGCCACAGATGGGGCTCCAGCGGCAGGTCCGAGTGGTTGATCAGCAGCAGCGGTGCCCCGCGCAACTGGCGGTTGTTGTGGTAGATCCTCGCGCCGAACTTGCTGCGCAGCCAGGAATAGAAAAACACCCGCTCCATCCGTGTACCGAACTGGCCCTGCCAACGCTGATCAAGTTCTGCCAGTAGCGGTATGAGCAGTTGTTCACACAACGTTCGCGGGGGATACAGCGACATGGCCTGGTTGAAGGTATCGTCGACCTGGCGTTCGGCCAACTGGCTGATGGCGTGCATCATGCTCTGACGCAGGGCGTGCCAATCGTTGTCGGCTGGCTGGGCGAAAGCCTGTGGGGTGTCGAGCAACTGCTTGACCTGACTGACGGCAACACCGCGATTGAGCCAGGTCAGAATCGTCAGAATGCGCTGCACATGCTCGGCCGAGAACAGCCGGTGACCTTTGGGCGTGCGCTGGGGCACGATCAAGCCGTAACGCCGCTCCCATGCCCGTAGCGTGACCGCGTTGACGCCGGTCTGGCGGGCGACTTCGCGAATCGGTAGCCAGCCTTCGTCCAGCGCCCTTTGGTAGTCGGGGGCAGGATCATCATTGGTTGTGGTGTCGGGCTTGGCCATGGTCTAAATCGCACTTTGCAGGCTGAGGTTTTCCGGGTGCGGTTGCAGATACACCTGCTGCGCCACATACGGATCGGGATGCTGGCGCAAGTGATGCTTGGGCAGCGTTAGCGGCACCACCAGCGGCACGATGCCGTGGCGGTACTGGCCGATGACATGCTGCAGTTCCTGCTTGTCTGCAGCGCTGATGGCAATTTTAGGTCTGGTTGCAGCAAGGTCGCTGGGCATTGGAGAACCTCGGATCTATAGCTATACAAATCATTGTGTCTGTACAGCTTTTGTTCATCATAGATTCAAAGGTCTACAAGTCAAATTGTCTGTATAGGTATTTTGTGGAGGTTTGCCGGGAGAGGTCGCGGTGGGCTGCTGTCCATTTCGACAGCAGCAATTTGCGCGCTTTGATGCGGTTTACTGCAGGTGTTCGTGCAAGCGTCGGGCGGCTTCCTGACCGCTGAGCCAGGCCCCTTCGACCCGCCCGGAAAGGCACCAGTCGCCACACACATACAGACCCAGATCGGCGTCGGCCAGCGCCCCCCATTCATGACTGCTGGCCGGCCGGGCATAGAGCCAGCGGTGGGCGAGACTGAAGGTCGGAGCGGGCATGGCGCTGTGCAGCAGTTCGGCGAAAGCGCCATGCAGTTGCTCGATCACTGCCTCTTTTGGCAGATCGATATGCTGCCGGCTCCAGCTACTCGTGGCGTGCAGTACCCAGGTATCGAGCGTGTTGTCGCGCCCCGGTTTACTGCGGTTGCGAGCCAGCCAGTCGACCGGGCTGTCCTGTATGAAGCAGCCTTCCATCGGGGTGTCCAGCGGTGTTTCGAATGCCAGGGCAATGGCCCAGGTCGGATCCATCTTCACCCCGGCAGCGACACCGGCCAGTTTCGGCGCGGAAGCCAGCAGGGCGGTGGCCTGAGGCGCTGGAGTGGCAATCACCACATGACTGAAAGGGCCATGGGTGAAGCCTTCGGCATCTTGCAGATGCCAATGTTGTTCGCCACGGTAGACCTCAGTGATGCGGCAGGAAAAATGCACTTCCATATCGCCGATCAGGGCACGGGTGATGGCGCTCATGCGTGGCGTACCGACCCAGCGAATCTGTTCGTCCGGCGAGGGGCTGAGCTGGCCGCCGTGGAAGTTATAGAGTTGCGGCAACCATACGGCGACCCAGCCATTGGCTTGCCAGCGCTGGACTTCGATGACGAAGCGGCGGTCGCGGGCGGTGAAATACTGCGCACCCATGTCCAGCGCGCCAGCGTCACTGCGCTTGCTCGACATGCGTCCGCCGCTGCCACGGCTTTTATCGAAAAGCTGCACTTCATACCCGGTATCGCGAAGTGCCTGGGCAGCTGAGAGTCCGGCGATACCGGTACCGATGATTGCGATGGGTACAGTCATAGGGGCCTCGCTTACCTTTCAGTACAGACTACGCCGTCGTTTAAACCTATACAATATTGTTTTTTGGTATAACTTTTGGCGTTCTCGGTCTTACAAGCTGTTCTAGATAGGTTGTCCTATTGTTAACCATAGGGCTTATCCGATTGAAAAGATCCCTGCTTATAAAAATAGACTAGTGATCCGGGTAAAACGCCATGCGAGGAAGATGTCATGCACATATTGCTGACCGGCGGTACTGGTTTGATAGGACGTCAACTTTGTCGACACTGGTTGACCCGGGGCCATCGTTTGACTGTGTGGAGTCGTCGACCCGACAAGGTGACCAAACTCTGCGGAGTCCAGGTACGTGGAATAGGTCGGCTCGAGGAAATCGGTCCGGATCCGGTCGATGCGGTGATCAACCTCGCCGGTGCGCCCATTGTTGATCGGCCCTGGACCCACAGGCGCAAGGCAAAGCTGTGGAGCAGCCGGATCAGCCTGACCGAAACCTTGCTCGCCTGGCTGGAAAGTCGCGAGCAGAAACCCCGTGTGCTGATTTCCGGTTCGGCGGTGGGTTGGTACGGCGATGGCGGTGAGCGTGTGTTGAACGAGGACTCGCCTCCGGTCAGTGAAGACTTCGCCAGCCAGTTGTGTATTGCCTGGGAGGAGACGGCACAACGTGCCGAGGCCATGGGCATTCGCGTGGTACTGATCCGCACCGGGCTGGTGCTGGCCGCCGAGGGCGGCTTTTTGTCGCGCCTGTTGTTGCCGTTCAAACTGGCGCTGGGCGGGCCGATCGGCAGTGGTCGGCAGTGGATGCCATGGATCCATATCAACGATCAAATCGCCCTGATTGATTTTCTTCTGAATCAGAATGATGCACGCGGTCCTTATAATGCCTGTGCGCCTGAGCCTGTGCGCAATCGCGAGTTTGCCAAGACCCTTGGCAGCGTGTTGCACCGACCGGCGATACTGCCGATGCCGGCCTTCGCTTTGCGAGTTGGCCTGGGCGAGTTGTCACTGTTGCTGCTGGGTGGCCAGCGGGCCATGCCGACGCGTTTGGTGGCGGCGGGTTTCACTTTCCAGTTCACTGATTTGCGCGCGGCCCTGGACGATTTATCCAGCCGCCTTTGAAATAGGACGTTGCATGACCGATCACGCGTTGCTCCTGGTCAACCTGGGTTCGCCAGCTTCCACTTCGGTGGCAGATGTGCGCAGCTACCTCAATCAATTTCTGATGGACCCTTACGTCATCGACTTACCCTGGCCGGTGCGGCGTTTGTTGGTCTCGCTGATTCTGATCAAGCGCCCTGAGCAGTCTGCCCAAGCCTATGCGTCGATCTGGTGGGATGAAGGCTCCCCGCTGGTGGTGCTCAGCCGCCGCCTGCAACAGGCGATGACCGAGCAATGGAAGCAGGGACCGGTGGAATTGGCGATGCGTTATGGCGAGCCGTCGATTGAAACGGTGCTGACTCGCATGGCTGCCCAAGGCGTGAAGCGCGTGACGCTTGCACCGCTCTATCCGCAATTCGCCGACAGCACCGTGACCACGGTGATCGAGGAAGCCAAACGCGTGGTGCTGGCTAAGAAACTGGCGGTGCAGTTCTCGATCTTGCAGCCGTTTTATGATCAGCCGGAATACCTCGACGCCTTGGTCGCCAGTGCCAAGCCGCATTTAGAGCAGGATTTCGATCACCTGCTGCTGAGTTTTCATGGCTTGCCAGAGCGGCATTTGAAGAAGCTTAACCCTGGCCATAGCTTCGAAGGGGGCGGGGATTGCTGCCGTGATGCACCGCCGGAAGTCGTGGCGACCTGTTATCGCGGCCAGTGTCTGCGCACCGCACAGGCCTTTGCGCAGCGCATGGGATTGCCGGAGGGCAAGTGGTCGGTGTCGTTCCAGTCCAGGCTGGGCCGCGCCAAATGGATCGAACCCTACACCGAAGCACGTCTTGAGGCGTTGGCGCAGCAGGGCGTGAAAAAAATTCTGGTGATGTGCCCGGCATTCGTCGCCGATTGCATAGAGACGCTGGAAGAGATCGGTGATCGTGGGCGAGAACAATTCCGCGAAGCGGGTGGTGAGGAGCTGGTGCTGGTGCCGTGTCTGAATGACAACCCGCAGTGGGCGCATGCGTTGAATGCGCTTTGCGAGCGGGCGCCGATTGTGTTGTAGGAGCAATGATCGTTCCCACGCTCCCGCGTGGGAATGCCTCACTGGACGCCTGCGTCCGCTCTTACTGTGACGCGGAGCGTCACGGGCTGCATTCCCACGCAGAGCGTGGGAACGATCAAGGTTTAGAGCAACGACTCATCCGCCTTCTTGTGCTTCCAGCTATCGTTACCCGGCAGGATCAGGTTCAGTGCAATCGCCACCACGGCGCACAAGGCGATGCCTTTGAGGCCGAAGTCGTTCGGGCCTGTCCCGGTACCGATCAGCACGCCGCCAATCCCGAACACCAGGGTCACCGACACAATCACCAGATTGCGCGCTTCGCTCAGATCGATTTTGTGGCGAATCATCGTGTTCATCCCCACTGCGGCGATCGAGCCGAACAACAGGCAGAGAATCCCGCCCATCACTGGCACCGGAATGCTCTGCAACAACGCGCCGAATTTACCGATAAACGCCAGGCTGATGGCGAAGATCGCCGCCCAGGTCATGATTTTCGGGTTGTAGTTCCTGGTCAGCATTATCGCGCCGGTCACTTCGGCGTAGGTGGTGTTGGGTGGGCCACCCAGCAGTCCAGCGGCGGTGGTGGCGATGCCATCACCAAACAGCGTGCGATGCAGACCGGGTTTCTTCAAGTAATCACGGCCTGTAACACTACCGACCGCAATAACCCCGCCGATATGCTCGATGGCTGGCGCCAGCGCGACTGGAACGATAAACAGAATCGCCTGCCAGTTGAACTCGGGTGCGGTGAAGTGCGGCAGCGCGAACCACGGTGCTGCGGCAATCTTTGCGGTATCGACCACGCCGAAAAAGAACGCCATGGCGAACCCCACCAATACGCCGGAAATGATCGGCACCAGGCGGAAAATCCCCCTGCCGAACACAGCCACGATCAACGTAGTCAGCAGTGCCGGCATCGAGA
This sequence comes from Pseudomonas sp. GW821-FHT02H09, assembly GCF_059421425.1. Taxonomy (NCBI): domain Bacteria; kingdom Pseudomonadati; phylum Pseudomonadota; class Gammaproteobacteria; order Pseudomonadales; family Pseudomonadaceae; genus Pseudomonas; species Pseudomonas sp. GW821-FHT02H09. Next base: position 248,878 of record NZ_JBWKVA010000006.1, on the reverse strand, counting down.
TCATCATTGCCGTCTGGTAGTGGATCAGCTCAGTCCCGTCGCCGGCCTTGCCCATCGCCATGTTGGCGGCAATCGGTGCCATGGCCAGACCGATGGAAATAATCACCGGGCCGATGACCACGGGTGGCAACAGTCGGTCGATAAAACCGGTGCCCTTGATCTTCACCGCAATGCCCAGAAAGGTATAAACGAAACCGGCCGCCATCACCCCGCCCATGGTCGCGGCGAGGCCAAACTGGCCCTTGGCGAGAATGATCGGCGTGATAAAGGCAAAGCTCGAAGCCAGGAACACCGGCACCTGGCGCCCGGTGGCTAGCTGAAACAGCAAAGTCCCCAGGCCCGCCGTGAACAGCGCGACGTTGGGGTCGAGGCCGGTAATCAGCGGCATCAACACCAACGCGCCAAACGCCACGAACAACATCTGTGCACCCGACAGAATCTGGCGCCAGAGCGGGTCGTTGAACTCGTCCTGCATGCTCAAGCGTCCTTCTGCTTGGTACCGAAAATCTTGTCGCCGGCATCACCCAGGCCCGGAATGATGTAGCCGTGTTCGTTCAGGCGCTCATCGATGGACGCGGTGTAGATGGTCACGTCGGGGTGAGCTTTCTCCACGGCGGCGATGCCTTCGGGAGCGGCGACCAGGACCATGGCGCGAATGTCCTTGCAGCCGGCCTTTTTCAGCAAGTCGATGGTCGCGACCATCGAACCGCCGGTGGCGAGCATCGGGTCGATGATCATGGCCAGGCGTTCGTCGATTTCCGGAACCAGTTTTTCCAGATAGGTATGCGCTTCGAGGGTTTCCTCGTTGCGGGCCACACCCACGGCGCTGACCTTGGCGCCCGGGATCAGGCTGAGGACGCCTTCGAGCATGCCGATACCGGCGCGCAGGATCGGCACCACGGTAATTTTCTTGCCGGCGATTTTTTCGACTTCAACGGCGCCGCACCAGCCTTCGATTTCGTAACTCTCCAGGGGCAGGTCTTTGGTGGCCTCGTAGGTGAGCAGGGCACCGACTTCCTGAGCAAGCTCACGGAAGTTCTTCGTGCTAATGTCAGCGCGGCGCATAAGGCCGAGCTTGTGGCGGATCAGCGGATGGCGGATCTCACGGATGGGCATGGGGAAAGGCTCCGGCGGCGGGCAAAAAAACCGGCCTAGGTTAATCTATCCGAGGGTGTTGTCCTATAGACATGCTGTACGTTAGTCCAGAAACGCTTGATCTGACTTCGCAGGATGCGTACCTTTGCCCGCTTTTCCGAAACAGCCACCCCCTTGGAGAACGCCATGTCCGCTGATCTCGAGCATATCCGTCAAATCATGCGAGAGGCTGACTGCCTGTACACCGAAGCTGAAGTCGAGGCGGCCATCGCCCGAGTCGGTGCGCAAATCAACTTCGAGCTGGCTGAGCGTAATCCAGTGGTTTTCTGTGTGATGAACGGTGGTCTGATTTTCTCCGGCAAACTGCTGCCCCATCTGAATTTCCCACTGGAAGCGTCCTACCTGCACGCGACCCGCTACCGCAACGAAACCAGTGGCGGCGACCTGTTCTGGAAAGCCAAGCCAGAAGTTTCGTTCATCGACCGTGACGTTCTGATCATCGACGATATCCTCGACGAAGGTCATACCCTGGGCGCGATCATCGACTTCTGTAAACACGCCGGTGCCCGTGCGGTGCACACCGCCGTGCTGATCGACAAGGATCACGACCGCAAGGCTCGCCCTGATCTGAAAGCAGATTACGTCGGCTTGCCGTGCATCGACCGCTACATCTTCGGTTACGGCATGGACTACAAAGGCTACTGGCGCAACGCTGCGGGTATCTACGCCGTCAAAGGTATGTAAGACATGGCGACAACGGGTTTTTTCGATCAGTCATTGTTCGCCGAGCTGGCCGAAAAAGCCGCGGCCAGCCCGCGCGGTCGCCATCACCACAACTTCCACCAGATGCAAGAACCCTGTCACCGCATGGCCATTGGGATGCAGCCGGGTACCTACGTCCCGCCGCACCGGCACCTGGGTATCGACAAAGCCGAAACCATCCTGGTGCTCAAAGGTTGCCTTGGTTTGCTGGTGTTCAGCGACTCGGGTGAACTGCTGAGCAAGCGTGTCATGCAGGCCGGCGGCGATTGCCTGGGTGTCGACCTGCCGCCGGGCGTGTTCCACAGCTTTGTGGTGCTGGAGGCCGATACGCTGATGTTCGAATGCAAGGCTGGGCCTTATCAACCCGTGGGTGAAGGCGAATACGCTGTTTGGGCGCCCCGCGAAGGTGAGGCGGGCGTGGCCGGGTATCTGGCCTGGATGCGCGCGCAGTTTGATTGAAGGCGGGCTGTGCAAACCCTGATTCCGCTCAGGTAAGGAATTTCTGGCTTCGCGTATTCCCCGTAGCAGCTGCCGAAGGCTGCGTTCGACCGCGAAGCGGTCTTAAAATCAGGCGTTGTGGTGTTACAGGTTAACCGCGGTTGCATGATTTGCGACTGCTGCGCAGCCGAACGCAGGCTTCGCCAGCTGCTACGGACCGCGTCGTCGCCTTAGCTGTCACGTCCCCACCCCTCCCGCGTATTCACCCCATCCACCAACCGTAAAATCCTCAACGGATTGGCGTTCTTCAGTGCGTCCGGTAATAGCTCGTCCGGGCAGTTCTGATAGCACACGGGCCGCAAGAATCGATCGATCGCCAGGCTACCGACCGACGTCCCTCGTGCATCCGAGGTGGCCGGGTATGGGCCGCCGTGAACCATGGCATCGCAGACTTCAACACCGGTCGGGTAGCCATTGAGCAGCAGGCGTCCGGCTTTTTGTTCGAGGATCGGCAGCAGGCTTGAGCACAACTCAAGGTCCGCCGGTTCGGCGATCAGGCTGGCGGTCAATTGTCCTTGCAGCGCGTGCAGTGCCTGTCTCAGCTCGGTCTCATCGGCCACTTCGATCAGGATGCTGGCAGGTCCGAAGACTTCCTCTTGTAGCAATTCATCGCCCTTGAGCAAGAGGCCGACATCGGCTTTGAACAGCTGTGGGCGGGCGTGGTTTCCTTGCGGGTCTTCACCGCTCAGCCGGCTGACCCGTGGATGCTGCAGCAAGCGTTGAACGCCTTGCTGGAAGCTGCGCAGCGTGCCGCTGTTGAGCATGGCCTGTGGCGGTTTTTCACGCATGTTCGCCGCGAGCTGTTCGCCGAAAGCGCTGAACGCCGACGAACGCAGACCGATAATCAGTCCCGGATTGGTACAGAACTGACCGCAGCCCAGCACGATCGACGCACTTAGCTCGCTGGCGATCGTTTCACCCCGTGCATGGAGAGCCGCCGGTAGCACCAGTACCGGGTTGACGCTCGACATCTCGGCGAATACCGGGATGGGTTGCGCTCTGGCTGCCGCCATGTCGCACAGTGCGCGCCCACCTTTCAGAGAGCCGGTGAAGCCAACTGCCTGGATCGCCGGGTGCTTGACCAGCGCCTCGCCAACGCCAGCTCCATAAATCATGTTGAACACGCCTTCGGGCATACCACAGCGTTGGGCGGCGCGGATGATTGCCGATGCAACATAGTCGGCGGTTGCCATGTGCCCGCTGTGGGCCTTGAACACCACCGGGCAACCGGCGGCCAACGCGGCGGCGGTATCGCCGCCGGCCGTGGAAAACGCCAGCGGAAAGTTGCTGGCGCCAAACACCGCAACCGGTCCGAGACCGATGCGCCATTGGCGCAGGTCGACACGAGGCAGTGGCTGACGTTCAGGCAGCGCGCGGTCGATGCGCGCACCGAGAAAATCGCCTCGGCGCAAAACCTGTGCAAACAAGCGCAATTGACCGCTGGTGCGCGCTCGTTCACCCAGGATGCGGGTGGCGGGCAGGGCGGTCTCACGACAGACGATGGCGATAAAGTCATCGCCCAGAGCATCGATTTCCTCGGCGATGGTTTCAAGAAATCCGGCGCGAGCGGTGGCCCGCAGGTTGCGATAGCTCGGGTAGGCCCTGGCGGCGAATTGCGCAGCGTTGTCGACCTCTTCGGCGTTGGCCTGACTGAAGCGATAGGGCAGGGCTTCGCCGGTGCTGGCGTCAAGGCTTTGCAGTTGCTGATCGCCCAACGCGCTGCGGCCGAAGCCGATGAAGTTGTGGCCGGTAATGATAAACATAAGCAGAAATTCTCGGCGGGGCCGCGCCCGGTGAGGCGCGCGGCGGTCAGGACGGATGTCGGTAAGCCAAGGCGCAGAACCTGTGGGAGCGTCGACCGGCTGCTCCCACAGGTGGCGTCTTACAGACCAACGTCCGGCAGCGTTGGGCGGTTGGCGAGGGCGGTCTTGATCAGCGCCTGGACTTCGCTGCGTTCGTGGTCGAGCAAGCCCAGGCGTGGAGGGCGGGTCAGTGCCGAGCCACGGCCCATCAACTCTTCGCAGAGTTTGATGCACTGCACCAGATCCGGACGGGCATCGAGGTGCAGCAGCGGCATGAACCATTCGTAGATCGGCATCGCTTCTTTGAAGCGGCCATCGCGGGCCAGTCGGAACAACGTCTCGCCTTCTTTCGGGAACGCGTTGGACATCCCGGAAACCCAACCCACCGCGCCGACGGCGATGCTTTCGAGCACCACGTCATCGAGCCCGGCGAACAGCACGAAGCGGTCGCCGACCTCGTTGCGCACGTCAATGAAGCGCCGGGTATCGCCCGAGGAGTCCTTGAAGCAGACGACGTTGTCGCAGTCGGCCAGAGAAATCAGGATGTCCGGCGTGACGTCATTCTTATAGATCGGTGGGTTGTTATAGACCATCACCGGCAGGTCGATGCTGGCGGCTACGCTGCGAAAGTGCGTGGCGGTCTCGAAGGGTTTCGAAGAGTAGACCAGCGCAGGCATGAGCATGATGCCGTCGGCACCAACCCGCTGGATTTCCTTGGCGACCTTGCTGGCGTTGGCGCTGGTGAACTCGGCGACGCCGGAGATCACCGGCACCCGACCGGCCGCGGCGTCCTTGGCGAGTTCTACCAGGCTGATTTTTTCTTCGGTGCTCAGCGAGGTGTTTTCGCCGACGGTGCCGCAGATCACCAGACCTGAAACACCGTCGCGAACCAGGCCGCTGATGACCTTGTGCGTGCCCTCGTAGTCGATGGAAAAGTCACTATTGAATTGGGTCGTGACCGCTGGGAAAACGCCGCTCCAGTTAACGTGCTTGCTCATGTTGCCTCCGCTGATGGAATTTTAGTATTTCGTATACGTTAGTGTTGAGCACTGAAAGTGCCGTGTGGTTCAAAAGTCTTTGTCAGATTAGCGTGCTTCAAATGTTCAGTTCGACCGGCCAGGTATCGGACAGTCGATAACCGCCGGGCCAAGGGTCACTTGGGTCAAGCAGGTGCTGGTGAATGCCGGTAATCCAGGCGCGCCCGGACAGGCAAGGGACAATCGCCGGACGCCCGGCAATTTCGGTGATGGCGTCGATTCGGCAATGAAACTCTGAGCCGATGATCGAGCGCCCGATAAAGGCTTCGCCAACCTCAAGTTGACCTTTGGCATGCAACACCGCCATGCGCGCCGAACAGCCCGTCCCACAAGGCGAACGATCAATCTTTCCGGGGCGAATCACTACCGCGTTGGCAGCGTTGGCTACGCCATTGGCACGATTGACCGGTGCGGCGATCTGGCAGAAGGAAATGTGCTTCCAGTCCGGGTTCAGCGGATGGACGAAGCCCAGTTGTTCGTTGGCGGCCTGGGTGATTTTCAGCCCTGTGGCCACCAGATCCGCAGCTTCATCGGCGGTCAGCGAGAAGCCCAGGCGCTGAGCATCGACGATCGCGAAACTGTCGCCGCCATAAGCGGTATCGACCTGTACGGAGCCTAGCCCGGGGACTTCGATCCACGCGTCCAGTTTGTCGGCAAACGACACCACATTGCGCACTTCGACCCGCTCGGCTTTGCCGTCACGGCATTGAGCGGTGACTTCGATCAGCCCGCCGGGCGCCTCCAGCACCAATCGGGTCACCGGCCCGGTCATCGGCAAAATCCCGCTGTCGAGCAGCACCGTGGCCACGCACAGGGAGTTGGAGCCGGACATCGGTGGTGTATCAGCCGGTTCCATGATGATCCAGGCCATGTCGGCTCGCGGGTCTTTGGCCGGAACCAGCAGATTGACGTGGCGGAATACACCGCCGCGCGGTTCGTTGAGGACGAAATTGCGCAGGGTCTGGTCTTGCGCAATCCAGCGCGATTGATCCCACAGGGTGGCACCGGGCGGCGGTGCGACACCGCCGACGATCACATCGCCGACTTCCCCTTCGGCGTGGCAACTCACCACATGAATGATCTTGCTTGAGCGCATGCTGGTCTCCTTTGAAGTCTCTGTGGGTTACACGACCGATTTGAGAAAGTCGGCGGTTTCCGGCCGTTGCGGCTGGCCGATCACCTGGTCTGGCGGGCCGATCTCATGGATCTTGCCGTTGCGGAAAAATGCCACGCGGTCCGAGACGTCCCGGGCGAAGCGAATCTCGTGGGTCACCAGCACCATGGTCATGCCTTCCTCGGCCAGCAGGCGCATGGTGTCCAGCACCTCGCCCACCAGTTGCGGGTCGAGGGCCGAGGTGGCTTCGTCGAAGAGCATGTAGTCCGGCGACATGGCCAGCGCCCGGGCAATCGCCATGCGTTGTTGCTGGCCGCCGGAGAGCTTGCTCGGGAAGACCTTGAGCTTGTCGCCGAGCCCGACGTGGGTGAGCTGGCGCACGGCGATCTCTTCGGCTTCCTGACGGCTTTTACCGAGGACTTTGCGCGGTGCGAGCATGACGTTTTCCATGACCGTCAGGTGCGGGAAGGCGTTCCATTGCTGGAAGACGATGCCGATCTTCTGGCGCAATTTGTTCAGATCGGTTCCGGTGGCATGCACCGGTGTGCCGTCGACGCGGATCTGTCCACCCTGAATCGCTTCCAGGCCGTTGATGCACATCAGCAGGGTCGATTTACCCGATCCCGAGCCGCCGATGATCGACACCACTTCGCCTTTGTTCACCGTCAGGTCGACACCCTTGACCACTGCCAGATTGCCAAAGGACTTATGGACGTTCTCGATCTCAATCATTTTCCTGCCACCTCTGTTCGAGCCGCGCACCCAGACGGGCGATCACCAGGCTCATGACGTAGTAGATAAGGCCGGCCAGGGCAAGCACGAACAGCGGCTCCTGTAGCCGGGTGACAATGGTTTGCGAGGCACGCAACAGTTCGACGATGCCGATCCAGAGCACCAGCGAGGTGTCTTTCATGACTGCCAGGGTGAGGTTGATCCAGCCGGGAAACGCCACTCGGGTCGCCATCGGCAGGACGATGTGCAGCAAGTCCTGGGTGTGGCTCATGCCCAGCGAGCGCGCGGCACGGCGGGTGGTCGACGGCACCGAAAGCACGCCGCCACGGACGATCTCCGCGCAGTAGGCGGTGGCGTAGGTGCCGAGGATTACGCAGGCTACGCTGAAGGCGCTCCAGTTCAGGCCGATGATGGACTTGAACGAGTTGAGCAGAACGAACTGGATCAGCAACGGCACGCTGCGAAACACATCCAGCACCCACGCCAGCGGCAGGCTCAGACGTGGTAACAGAGCACGAAACAAGCCGCAAACAACCCCCAGCAGTGTGCCGATAAACATTGCCCAGAAGGTCAGCAGCAGGGTGGTGCCAGCACCTTGCAGCAGGTACTGAACATCGCCCCAGGTCAAACTCGATGTGTACATGGTGGGCTCCTCAGTACCGGAACAAACGCCAGGCCAGCAGGCGGGCGATCAGCACCACCAGTTTGGCCAGGACGAAGTAGAGAACGGCGGCGATGGCGAAGAACTCGAACGTGCGGAACGTCTTCACGTTCAACGCCTGGGTGACCCCGGTGAGGTCGCTGGTCAGACCGACCACCACCCCGAGCGAGGTCATCAGCAGCGCCCAGACCATTTGATTGGTCAGCGGGTAAAACACCACGCGCAACAGCTGCGGCAGTACCACCAGGCGATAGGCTTGCGGTGCACTCATGCCCAGCGAGCGAGCAGAGCGCAGTTGGGTGTCGGGCACCGCGTTGAGGCCACCGCGAAAGGTTTCCGCCAGGTAGCCGGCGTTGTTGAAGGTGATACCGATCAGCAGCGCCAGCCACGAGCCCATATGAATGCCAAAGGCACCGAGGCCGAAATACAGGACGTAGACCTGGAACAGCGCCGGGGTATTGCGCGCTACGGATACCCAGCTGGCGGCAATCGCCCGAAACAGACGTCGGTGGGACTGCTGGCCGAGGGCGAGAAACATCGCGATCAGGGTGCCGCCGAGCATCGACAGCACGGCGATTTCCAGGGTGATCCGGGCGCCGTCGAGCATGTCCGGCAGCGCCTGAAAGGCCGCACGCCAATGGAAGGTGTAGTCGAACATCAAAGGAGTTCCTTGGGTTTCAACTGGTTTGGGCGTTGTCAGTTAAAGAAATGAGGTCCCTATGTAGGAGCGAGCTTGCTCGCGATGGGCGTTAACGATGACGCGTATTCTCTGAATCGACGCGCCGCCCATGAGTCCATCGCGAGCAAGCTCGCTCCTACACGAGGACAAACCCAATCCCACAGGTATTCGGTGCTTAGCGATACACCCCATTCGCCGTCAGCTCCGGCGCGGTCCCGCCGACCCACTGGGCGAACAACGCCTGATAGCGACCGGAGCGCACTTGATGGTTCACAAACAGGTTGAGGTAGTTGAGCAGACCGTACTCGCTGCGCTTGGCGCCCAGGGACACGTAGTCGATGTCATAGGGTGCGGTGCCCGCGACGCTGAGGCTTTTGTACTTGCCGGACTTGATCAGTGATGAGGCGACGGTGGAGGTCACGGTGGTGGCATCAATCTGCCCCTGGCTCAAGGCAAGTACGGCATCAGCCAACGATTGATAGGCATGGAAGGCGCCTTTGCCGTTGGCCCATTTCTTCACGTCGTTTTCCAGTGAGATCGCTTCGAACGTACCGGCCGGGCCGCCGACCGAGCGGCCCTTGAGGTCGTCGTAGGTTTTGATCCCGGCATCGGTGCGGGTTAGCACCACCATCTGGAAGGCGAAGTAGGGAATGGTCATGCCTACGGTTTTGGCGCGCTCCAGGGTGTCGGAGGTCGATGCCACGATCACATCGGCGCGGCCCGAAACCAGCGCTGGAATGCGGTCAGGGAAAGGCGTTTCGACGATCTCGGCTTTAACCCCGAGGGTTTTTGCCAAGTCATTGCAGTAGTCGACGTCGAACCCGGCCGGAGTGTTCTTCTCATCGCGGAACCCCATCGGCGGGAAGTCGAGCGTGACGGCGCAGCGCAGGCTGCCGGACTCAATGATGTCATCGAGTTTGTCGGCCTGGGCCTGGCCAATGAACGCAGTGCTCAGAACGGCGGTGAAGAGGACGGCGGATGCAGGGTTTTTCATAAGGGGCCTCGTTGTCGGATGGTGTCGAGCAGTGGGCAGTTCTTATCAAATTGGTATTTAGAATTTCGTATACGATATTTGATATGCACTGCGTGTGCCAAAAACACAGCGAAAACCCGGGACTGAATCCCGGTTTGGCTACGAAGCCCGAAACAGACGGCAAGAGAGAAAGAAAGGGATTACCGGGCCCGGTCAGGCAATCGGTGAGTGGACTGGGTGATGTGGCTACTCATGTCACAAAAGGGAGCAGGTTTGATCGGGGTGCTTCGTAACGGGTAACAGTCAACGATGGCTGTCGCGGTATTGGGTCGGGGAAAGGCCGGTGAGTGCCTTGAACTGACGGCTGAAAGCGCTGTGGTCGGTGTAACCACATCGCAGAGCAATCTCGGTGATCGGCAGGTCGCCCGACAGTAACTGTGAGGCGGCGCCCAGCCGGGCCTTGTGGATCATCTGCCGGGGCGTCAACTGGAAGATGCGTTTGCAGTGCCGCTCCAGTTGCGCCACGGAAAACCCGGTGAGGGCGGTCAGATCGCTCAGCGCGATATTTTGCGCGTAGTGCTCGCGGATATGCCCGTCGACGGCGGCGAGTTTTTGATAGGCCGGATGATTGGACTGTGGCGCCAGCAGGTCATAGGAAATCCCCGCCATACCGATGATGATGCCTTGGGCATTGTGCAGCGCCAGCTTGTGGGTCAGGCACCAACCGGGCTCGCGGCCGGGGTATAGATGCAGTTCAAGCTGATCACTGAGTGGGCTACCGTCGTTCAGCACCCGGCGATCCTGTTCGGTGTAATGCGGGCCAAAGCGTGAGGGGAATACCTGCTCGGCCGTCTTGCCGAGCAACTCGCGGCCATCCCTGACACCGCAGCGCTGGGCCAGGGTTTGATTGATCAGCATGTAGCGCGCGGCGGTATCCTTGATGAAGAACACCACGCCGGGCATGGCGTCGAGCAGGGGCGCGATCAATTGCAGACTGCCCAGTAACTCGGGCAGATCTCGCGGGGAGGGCAACGACAGGGGGAACGTCATCAAGCAGCGGCCCTGGTGATGGAGGGCCTTACTCTACGGCGAGCGGATCCGGCTTGGGAAGCTCGGTGCTGTCGGCGAGTTGCAGCAAAGTGTCGATCCGCGTCGGAGAAAATGGCGGACGTGGCGCAGGTGTCGGCCAGTCGAACAGAAAACTCGTTGCCGCACCGCAGATCCGTCCCTGGCAGGCGCCCATGCCGCAACGGCTTTGGAGTTTGGCCTGGTTCCAGCCCGTGCAATCCTTGAGGGTGGAAAACGCTACGTCTTCACAACGACAAATCAGGGTGTCGGGTTCGGTCAGGTGCTTGAGCTCATCGCTCAAGGCGAAGGCACTGTTCAATTGATCGGCAAAAGACTGCCAGCGTTGACGCTGAGGCCAAAGGGCGCTGGCCTTTCGGGTTTCGCCGATTGCGTTCAAACCGGCGATGGTACCTTCCACCAACGCCAGTTCACTGCCGCCGAACCCGGTGCATTCACCGGCGGCAAAGTGATCGATCAGGCTGGTGGTCTGGGTGGCGTCAACGGCAATGGCCTGGTTCTTCAAGTCACAGCCCAGCGCTTGAGCGAGCTGGGTGTTGGGGATCAGGCCGAAGCCGCAGGCCAATCGTTCGCAAGGGATTTCCAGCACCCGACCATTACGTTTCAGCCTGACGGCTTCAACGTGTTCGTCGCCAAGGGCGGCCAGCACATGGCTTGCGCAATGGTAATGGCGATCAAACAGCCGAGCGGCTTGCAGCAGTTTGCCTGGCCACTTCGGCAGATGCCGGGCGAACCCGGCGACGGCGCGCAATGGCGCTTGCTCGGTGATCTGCAGCACCCGGGCGCCGGCTTTTTTTGCGGTGGCGGCGCTGGCCAGTAACAGCGGACCGCTGCCGCCAATCACCAGACGTTCGCCTGCCACCGGCATCCCGCCCTTGATCAAGGCTTGCAGGCCACCGGCCCCGGTGACACCGGGCAAGGTCCAGCCGGGAAACGGCAGCAACAATTCGCGGGCGCCGGTGCAGAGAATCAGTTTCCGGTAATGAATTCGCCAGCCGTGTTCGGGGCCTTCCAGCAACAGTTGCTTAGGGCCGGCAAGCGCTACCACTCGTGTCGAGTTGAACACCTGCACATTGCTCGCTGCGGCCAGTGCCTGGCGATGGCGCCGTGCATTGACCGGTAATTGCGCTTTCAGCCCATCGCGCCAAATCTGCCCGCCGGGTGCCGGGTTGTCGTCGATGATGACAATGTGTGCGCCACTGGGGGCGGCCGCTAACGCAGCAGCCATGCCGGCCGGTCCGGCGCCGATGATCAGCAGATCAACCTTCATGCCCGGGTCTCCACGCACATACCGTTGCGGCACACTGTCTGGCAGGCGAGGCGGCGCTGGCCGTCGATCATCACCCGACACTCCTGGCATACACCCATCCCGCAAAACGGCGCGCGGCGTTGGCCGCTGACCGACGTCCGACTGTTGCCATCGCCACCGAGATAAAGCGCGGCAGCGACAGTGCTGCCTACGTCGACCGTAACCGCCCGGCCGTCGAGCCTTAGTTCAATCATGAGGGGTTCAATCATGCGCGTAGCCCTTGTGCTGTGGATAAGAACCGCCCCGGCAGATACGGTGCCGGGTCGATAGCCGCGACGCTTTTGCACAGCTGCGCCGCCAGCACGTGCGCGCTGCCGGGGGCGGTGGTGACGCCCAGACCTTCATGGCCGACCGCCAGCCACAAGCCCGGCTGTTGCGGGTGTTCGCCGAGCAAGGGCAGGCCATCGGGCGTCGCTGCGCGCAGGCCGGTCCAGCTGCGGATGGCGTTCATCCCGCCCAGCTCCGGCAGATAGTCGAGGGCACGGCGCAACATACGCGCCAGCACAGCGCCTTCGACCTGCAGATCGGTGGTATCGAACTGACGGGAGGAGCCGAGGAAAATCTGTCCGGTGGGCCGCGGTTGAGCGTTGAACGCAACCGAAGTGCCCTCGCTGGCGTGGGCACTGGTGACATATCCCAGTTCCACCAGTTGATGGTGGATCTTGCCGGGATAACGGTCAGTGATCAGTAGGTGGCCCTTCTTGGGGCGGATCGGCAGTTCCGGGCAGAGGTCGGTGGCCTGAATCCCGTTGGCCAGTACCACGGCTTCGGCGCGCAGGCGTTCGCCGGTGGTCAAGCGCAGCTGATTGCCACAGACCTCGGCGACTTCTGCCGTGCGACGTGTGAGGCGTTTTGCTCCTTGTGTCAGCAACCATTGCGCCGCATTGGGTGCGTAAAGAATGCTGTCACCGCTGACTTTCAGCGCGCCACTCAAGCCCGGGCGCAACATCGGCTCGGCGTTGTACAGCGCTCGGCTATCGAGCATCCGGCAGGCGATACCTTGAGCGCTGAGGGTCTGATGCTTGATCTCGGCGGCGGCCAACTCCTGCTCATTGGCCGCCAGCCACAGGGTGCCGCAATTGCTGTAGGCGCAACCGTCGTCCAGCCGCGGCGCCCATTGGCGCCACAGGTCAATGGAGTAGCGGCTCAGGGCCAGCTCCGCCGGATTGTCATCCATCGCCACCAGATGGCCCATGCCGACCGCCGTGGCGCCGCCGCGCTGGCTGTCGAGCACCAGCACGTCGAGGCCGCGTTGTGCCAGTTCATGGGCACAGGCGCTGCCGACAATACCGGCGCCGATGACGATGACGTCGGCATTCATGGACGAATGCCCCAGGCGAACGGATCGTCCTCTTCCAGCAACAAGTGGTTCTCACCGCTCATGTGGGCGCGGCCGCGAATGGTCGGGATGATGCGCTGCTCATCGAGTCGCTCATAGCTGGCTTCGAACTGGCTGCCGATGACGCTGGCCTGGCGCCAGACTTCGCCCGGCTGTAACTTGCCGTCCGCCGCCAGGCAGGCCAGTTTGGCGCTGGTACCGGTGCCGCAGGGTGAGCGGTCGTAGGCTTTGCCGGGGCAAAGGACAAAGTTGCGGCTATCGGCCTGCGGGTCGTCGGCGAACAGCTCGATATGATCGATCTCGCCCCCGTCCTCACCCCGAATACCCTGGTTTTCCAGGGCCTCGCGGACCAACCGACTGTAGGCGGTGAGGGCGTCGAGATTGTCACTGGCGATGCGTTGGCCATGCTCGGCGATCAGGAAGAACCAGTTGCCGCCCCAGGCGATGTCACCACTGACCGCGCCATAGCCCGGCAGGCTCAGCTTCACGGCTTTGCGATAACGGTAGGCCGGAACATTGCGCACGCTGACCGAGCGGTCCTCGTGCAAGGTCGCCTCGACCGTGCCGACCGGGGTTTCGATCCGGTGCATTCCGGGCTCAATGCGTTTGAGATACGCCAGTGACGCCACCAGGCCGATGGTGCCGTGGCCACACATGCCGAGGTAACCGCTGTTGTTGAAAAAGATCACCCCGGCGCAGGCGCTCGGGTCCTGGGGCTCGCAGAGCAGGGCGCCGACCAGCACGTCACTGCCACGCGGCTCCAGTACCGTAGCAGCGCGCCAGTCATCGTATCGCTCAGCCAGGCGTTGTTTGCGTTCGGCCATGGAGCCGTTGCCGAGTTCCGGGAAACCGGCGATCACCAGGCGGGTCGGTTCACCGCCGGTGTGGGAGTCGAGGACATGGATGCGTTTCACGAGAGGCGCCACCTTGCACAGGAAATGTCTGTGCAAGACTGGCCTTTGAGGCGGCTTGCGGCTTGAGGGATTTACTCGGTGAGGATGACGAAATCAGCACAGTGAGTCAGGTCCGCGCAGGTGCATTCGGCAGATGTTCATAGAGCGTGCGGCAGACGCCGATGATGTGTTGTTCGATCAGTTCGGCAGCCTTGTCGGCGTCGCCGGCACGGCAGGCCGCGAGAATGTCGCGGTGCTCATGGTCGGCGCGCTCCTTGCCTTCGGAGAGACTCATCTGCATACGCAGGTAGCGCTCGACCTTGTCGTGAATCGAACGAATCAGGTTGATCAGAAAGGGTCGTTGCGCGGGTTCGTACAAACAGGCATGCAAGGCCCAGTTCAATTCGGCCCAGCGACCGATGTTATTTTCATCGATGAACTCGGCACAGATGCTTTCGGCGCGGGCGAAAGTGGCTTCGGTCATGTTCGGTACGGCCAGGCGAATAGCCTGGACCTCCAGCAGCACCCGGACTTCAAAGATCTGCGCCAGCTCAGGCTCGGAAATCTTCGTCACCACCGCACCCTTGTTGCGCTGGAACTGCACCAGGCCTTCAGCCTCAAGGCGTTTGAGCGCTTCGCGCACGGGAATTTTGCTGACGTTGAACAGGCGCGCGATATCGTCCTGCCGGATCGGCTCGTCTTCGGCGAAGTGCCCGCCGATGATCGCTTCACGTAAGTGTTTGGCGATGACTTCCGAGGCGGAAGGCGCAATGCCAAGGTTGGGCGCATTGAAGCTCGGTAAAGGCAATTGAGTGAGTCCCGGCAGGCGTGGACGAATATTGTATACGAACACCGCAGGGCTCGACTCAGCGAATCAGTGCATCCTGCGCCAGCCATTGCTCGCTTTTACGCCTGGCTTGTTCAAGGGTTTGCACATAGACCAACTGACGTTGCTCTCGGTGAATCCCGGCACGGCGCAGCTTCAGACGGACACGTGGGTGGGTTGCCACCAGAATCAGGCCGATGCCATCGGCGCGGTAATCCTTGAGAATAGTGTCGAAGACTGACAGTGCGGTCATGTCCAGCATGGGGACAGCGCTCATTTCGACGATCACGACTTTGACTTCCGGGCTGAATTTGCGCAGTACGCTGAAGGCCTTTTCGGCGGCGCCAAAGAACAGCGGGCCACGTATTGCATAGCAGCGAACGTGCTCGGGCAAGTTGAGCAGTGCCTGATGGAAGTCTCGGGGAAGTTCGGCGGTATCGGTCAGCTCGCTCATGCGCTTGATGAACAGCCCTGCCGCCAGCAGCAGGCCAACAGCCACGGCCAGCACCATATCGAACATTACCGTCAGGCTCAGGCAAGTCAGCAGTACCAGCACGTCGCTGCGCGGTGCGATGCGCAGCGTATGAATGACGTGCCTGGCTTCGCTCATGTTCCACGCTACCATCATCAACAGTGCCGCCAATGCTGCCATCGGCAGATAACTGAACAAGGGCGCGAACACCAGAATCGCGGCCAATACAACGCCGCTGTGAATGATGGCGGCAAGGGGTGAAAAGGCTCCGGCGCGCACATTGGTCGCCGTACGGGCAATAGCGGCGGTGGCGGTAATACCGCCGAACAGCGGTGCAATCAAATTGCCCAGGCCCTGGCCAAGCAGTTCGGCATTGGGGTCGTGTTTACTGCCGGTCATACCATCTGCCACAACGGCGCAGAGCAACGACTCAATTGCACCGAGCATGGCGATGGCAAACGCCGGGGCCATCAGTTGGCGGATCAAATCATAGGACAGCGGCAGCGACTGGCCATCGGCCCCAGGCAAGTTCCAGGGCCAGTCAAAATCTGGCAGGAACGGCGGAATGCCAGCATGGTTGACGCCGTCGATCAGATAACTGAAGCGTTCGCCAAGGGTGGCCACTGGCAGGCCATTTTTTTCCAGCAACACGCCCAGCAATGCGCCGACGGCCAGGGCAACCAGATGCCCGGGGATCTTTGGGACTACCCGTGGCCAGGCAATCAGAATGGCCAGGCAAGTGACGCCAGTCAGCCCGTCTCCAAGGTGCGCGCTGGGTAATGCCGCAAGCAGCGCACCAAGCTGTTCTACGTAGTGTTGCGGGTGGCTGGAGAGGCTAAGCCCCAGAAAGTCTTTCAATTGCAATGTGGCAATGACAATACCGATCCCTGCGGTGAACCCCAGTGTGACCGGATAGGGGATGTACTGAATCAGGTGTCCGGCGCGAATAAGGCCGAGGGTGATCAGAATTACGCCGGCTAGCATTGTGCAAAGCAACAAGCCGCCAAGCCCGTATTGTTGGGTGATGGGCAGCAGTATCACCACGAAAGCCGCTGTCGGGCCGCAAACGTTGAAGCGGGAACCACCGGTCAGCGCAATCAGCGGCGCCGCAACAAGCACCGTATACAAACCTTGCTGAGGTGCCACGCCGACGGCAATCGCTAACGCCATGGCCAGCGGAATGGCGATGATACCTACCGTCACCCCTGCGCTGAGGTCTCCGCGCAGGGCTTTGAAGGAGTAATTTGCGCGCCAGGTTTGGCGCCAGGCTGCAAATAACGGTGGAAAGGAGAACGCCATAGGTGCTCCGCGAGAAATGGGCTTCACCGCCAGTCGGTTGCTTGCAGTGTATGCGCGGATCGTCAAGTCAGCGTATTGATCCAGGTCGGTGGCGGGTGTGATCAGGCCTCGTGTAGAGTGTCTGGCCCCGTGTTCGGAACCTTATATGAGCCTTTTGATTCGCAAGGTGGTCACTTGTGTGCTGCTACTTGGCCTGCCACTGGCAGCTGCTCAGGTGTTGAGTGCGCCGATGCACGCGCAGTTCCTGCCGCCAGACGATCTGACCCTGCGTGACGCTCAGCCTGAGCAACAGCAACTGCTGCAAGTTACCGATTACTCGGTGGTGGTCGGCAGTCAGCGCCAGTCCAGTCAGCAGCCGATTCCGGTGACGTCACCGTTATTGATCCGCTTGAAGGGCAAACCGCTGAACAAGGGCGCGGCTATCAATCAGGTTCTGGTCAATTTCGATGGCGAAAGCAAAAGCCTGAAAAAGCCGGTATTCGACGACAAGACCAAGACCCTTACCCTGTATTACCCGCTGGTCCAATACCGCGCAGTGCTCGATCTGCTGCGCAACGACACGGTCTATTGCCAGTTCCTGAGCTATGCCAACGGGCATGTCTGGGCTGACTTGCACACCGGGGCCGTACGCGCGCGTTGAGCGCGAGGGCTGGCGAGGGGTAAACTGCCCGCCCCGTGAAAAGTCCGCGAGCTGGAGTCGGCAATGCGTAAAGATAAGAAACAGGTGATTGGTGACGAGATCGGCGATGCGCAGATCAAATTGTTCCTCGATTTTGAACCGGTCGACGCGACTTCACCGTCCTTGCACAAACTGATCAAGGCCTACCGTGGCCTGCGTATCGACGATTTCGAGCGCTTCCTGGTGTTCTTCATCGAAGCCGGTTTTGATCTGGATGGCAAAGACGAGCACGGCAAGGATTTCGTCGCGCTGATCCAGGATCAGCGTAACGCCGCCGACTACATCGAACTGATCCAGAAAGCTCGCGTGTAGGAGCCAGGCTTGCTCGCGAAGCAGGCGGCTCGACACTTCGGTATTGCCGGTGACAAAAAAACGCCCCGTTCTTGAAGAAGAGCGGGGCGTTTTTTGTGGGCGAAGACTTTAAGCGTAGCTTTCGGTCTCGCTGCTTTGTTCAACCAGTTCCAGGCTGAGGTTGTTCTGCGCGTTGATCTTGCGATACAGCGCAGCGTCGGTTTCCAGTACCTTTTCACGGGCCGGGAAGATTTCCTTGAGCTTGGCTGCCCATTCGCCTTTGGTCTTGCTCGGGAAGCAACGTTCGATCAGCTCAAGCATGATCGAAACGGTGACCGACGCACCAGGTGAGGCACCGAGCAGAGCGGCCAGTGAGCCGTCCTTGGCTGCGACCAGTTCGGTACCGAACTGCAGAACGCCGCCTTTCTTCGGGTCTTTCTTGATGATCTGCACGCGCTGACCGGCCACTTCCAGGCGCCAGTCTTCAGCCTTGGCTTCGGGGTAGAAGCGACGCAGCGAATCCAGACGTTGTTCCATCGACTGCATCACTTCGCTGACCAGATACCTGGTCAGGTCCATGTTGCTTTTGGCCACAGCCAGCATCGGGCCGATGTTGCCGACGCGAACCGACATCGGCAGGTCCATGAACGAACCGTGCTTGAGGAACTTGGTGGTGAACCCGGCGTAAGGTCCGAACAGCAGGGACTTATTGCCATCCACTACGCGGGTATCCAGGTGCGGCACGGACATCGGTGGCGAACCTACCGCTGCCTGGCTGTAGACCTTGGCCTGGTGATGTTTGACCACTTCCGGGTTGTCGCAACGCAGCCATTGGCCACTGATCGGGAAACCGCCGAAACCTTTGCTTTCTTCGATGCCCGAAGCCTGCAACAACGGCAATGCCGCGCCGCCAGCACCGAGGAAGACGAATTTGGCGTCGACATCACGGGAGTTGCCAGTATTCACGTCCTTGATGCTGACGGTCCAGCCGCCGTTGTTACGCTTGAGGCCGGTGACACGCTTGCAGTACTTGACCTGGGCATCGGCTGCGCTGGTCAGGTGCTTGAGCAATTGGTTGGTCAGGGCGCCGAAGTTGACGTCGGTGCCGTTCATCACGCGGGTTGCGGCAACGACTTCGTCAGCCGGACGACCAGGCATCATCAATGGCATCCACTCAGCCATTTTCGCCTTGTCTTCGGTGTATTCCATGTCCGCGAAAGCGTGATGCTTGTGCATCTTTTCGAAGCGTTTTTTCAGGAACGAAACGCCACTGTCACCCTGCACGAAGCTCAGGTGCGGCACCGGGCTGATGAAGGTTTTTGACGAGCCGAACGTGCTTTTACTGGTCAGATAAGACCAAAATTGCTTCGACACCTCGAACTGGGTGTTGATATGCACGGCTTTTTTGACATCGACGGTGCCGTCGGCGGCCTGAGGGGTGTAGTTCAGCTCACACAGCCCGGCGTGGCCGGTACCGGCGTTGTTCCATGGGTTGGAACTCTCCGCTGCACCCGAATCCATCAACTCGACGACTTCCAGCTTGATCGCGGGGTCGAGTTCTTTGAGCAGTACGGCGAGGGTGGCACTCATGATGCCCGCCCCAACCAATACTACGTCGACTGCTTCGTTATGCGCCATTAACGCGTCTCCAAAATCTGCAGCACCAAATTGACGGCATAGCTGCCAGGAGTTACGGGGCATGCTTCAAATAGAGCCCCAGGTCACCCATGGCCAGGATCGCCATGTCCGAATCTTCGCAATTTTTTGCAACTTCGACGGACGCTACCAACCGGGCCTGAGGTTCATATGAACTCACTTCAGTGCGCCGGAGGCAATTCGACTTATGGTCAAGGCGTCCGTTTGTGCAACCAAATCCGTAGCGGACAGGCTTCAGTCTCCAGTTCTAGAGGAGTGCTCGGTCCTGTGTGGTTGGGCTGTTGTAGACGCTAATAGTGCATTTTCAGACGCAAAGCTTTTCATTTGCTCGCCACACTCTTGTGAAGTTGTGAAAACCCGTTTTTTCACGCTCTTTTGAAGACGTGAACCTCAAAAAAGGGCTGCCTCAGCCTGGCACCGAGCCCGAGGAGTAAATGCCGACATGCAATACATGACAGGCAAAACGGGCAAACAACTCAGTGACCGAGCGCAATGGCAGCTCTGGCAGATTCGCGAAAAGTGGTGGATTGCAGGGTAAACAGCAAGCGCCGCCAGCTTCACTCGATCTGTGTGGGCGGCTCTCTGTGGGCGGTGCGGGGAGCTAATGCAAGTGCATTAGCGATGCTGCGAGGCCCGATCAGGAGACGTCCTTATAATCGGGGGGAGATTGTAGCGAAGAAACGTGGAGAAATGGTCCTGTTAAATGACTTTTATTAGCCGTTCGGTCAGGTGGTCAACACCTGTTGTAGCCGTGAGCGAGGAGTGCGCGGGCTGATACAGGCGCTGGCGGGTAGTGGTTGATGCAGCCAGTTGAGGCGAATTTCTTCGATTTCAACCCAATCATCACCCATTGGCGGCAGGCTGCAGTGCTTGAAAGTCTGGCAGCACCCATCGCAGTCGAGCAGAGCGAAATAGCGGTATTGGCGTCTTGGGGTGAACAGTGACCAAAGGAATTGCTTGGCAACGTACCTGATGTCTTACTGCTTTGAAGCTTGCCAGTCTTGCATGACGTTGATGTTACGGGGGGGGCCGCCAGGCATAACTTTGCAGATCTCTTCAGCAAGTGTTCAGGGTCGCTGGTTTGCTACGCGTGCCCACCGCTATACTGCGGGTCTGTGTGTGCCTGATTCTGGAGAGATGAGCATGTTGCAACGCCTGTTGTTCGGTTTGATCACTGTGACCAGTTTGACGCTGGTTGGCTGCGCCAACAGCCCGCAACAACTCAGCCCGCAACCGAAACTCACGACCCAGCTCGCACCTGTGGGTCAGGGGCAGCCGGTGGTGGTGAAAGTGGTTGACGGTCGTGCGTCGCAAACCCTGGGGACACGCGGCGGTCTGTACCCTGAAACCAGCGCCATCACCGTTGCCAGTGCCGACATCGTGCCTAAACTGCAAGCCCAGGCCGAAGCCGCCGTGCGTCTGCTGGGGTTCACCCCGAACCCGAACGCCCTGAATGCTCCGCAGTTGATCGTGACCCTGACCGAACTCAAGTATCAGTCGCCTAAAGAAGGCATGTATGTAACCGAAGCGACTATCGGTGCGATCTTCCGCTCCGATGTGTCGAACGCCAACCGTCGCTATAGCGGCCGTTATGGTTCATCTCTGGATCAGCGTTTCGGTATGGCACCGAACCAGGAAACCAACACCAAGCTGGTCAGTGACGTCCTGAGCGATGCCCTGACTCGAGTGTTCAAGGACCCGACCGTCGGCCAGATGCTGAGCCAGTAAAGCTCATCCAGGCGATATGCCCGCTACGAAAAAGCCCGGTTTCATCACTGAAACCGGGCTTTTTCATGGCTGTATGAATTCAGGCTGCTTCGACATAAAAGTCGAGAATGCTCACGCCGGTCAGCAGGTCGGTTTCCGGCAGGTCGGCATGCTGATGGCCGCCCAGGGCGCAATACACCAGCCAATGGCGGTCCTGGACGTTGAAGGCCAGGCTGCCGACCAGCGCTTGTTGCTCATCGCTGGGGGAGATCAAATAAAGGCGATCCTGGTTTTCTGCGTGCAGCATGACAAGCTCCGTGTCGGTATCGAGGGGCAACAGACTGGCTTGTTTAGATGACGAACCTGTGACGACATAAGTTAATCAGGCAATGGTTTGTTATTTGTCGGAAAAGGGCGGGCATGTGTCAGGGCTTCCGGTAGAATCCGCGCCGCGGGTGCTTGTTCGACGGCCCCTAAGGCATGTTTTACTCGAGGTTCATGATGTCGCTGCAACTGATTTGGTCCATGTTCAACGCCCACCCCGCCAAACTGATCAATGTCCTTGCCCTGCTGTTTGCCTGCCCAGGCGCCTGGCTGCTGCATGCGACCCGTCGCCGTGAACAACGCACGCTGGCCAGTCTGGAAGCGCAAAGCCAGAACCGCAGGCTCGACCAACCGGTGTTGCTGCCAGACGTTGCAACCTTGCGCATGAACCGTTTTTTCTACCGCTTCGGCTTCGCCTGCCTGGCGTTGGCGCTGCTGGTATCGTGGGTCAGCACCCGGATCTAAGGGCCGGCTAAGCCCTGTAGCAGTTGCCGAAGGCTACGTTCGGCTGCGCAGCAGTCGTGAAACCAGCAAACTCATTCTTCCTGATCAGGCGCGCTTTGCCATATTGCGACTGCTGCGCAGTCGAACGTAGCCTGGCGGCAACTGCTACGTTGGCCGCCCGCTCCAGAAAAAACAACGGCGCCCGAGGGCGCCGTTGTCGTATTCAGCAAAAGCCTTACAGCAGCAAACCCGCCTTGACCCGATACTGATTGCGTACCGGCGTTGCGTATTGCAGCACCAGAAACGGACGGTGCTCCGCCGGGCAGGCGTCCAGGCGGCGTTGCCATTCCTCCTGGGCCACGGCCAACTCCTCGGCCGGGAACACATCGGCTGCGGCCGGCACCTGCAATTGCGGGTCGGCGTCGCTCCATTGCGCGTAAGCGAGGTAGTGAACCGGGAACAAGCGATAGCCGCCGAGAATCTGCCGGTCCATTTCGATCGCCAGTTGCTTGGTGTCTTCGAAGAGCTCGGTGATCGGTGCGGCAAAATTCACATGCACGCGACCTTTGTAGCCGGTGATACCTTTGGCGATGCTGGCATCGTCCTCGCCCGGCACCTTGCTGTAAGAACCAGTGGTGGTGCGGATGTACAGTTCGCGGGCCTTGGCCTGGTCGCACGGGTCGTATTCGTAGCTGATCGACACAGGGGTCAGGTTCAGCGAACGGATGACCTCGGCGAACGGCTCGTCCTTGCGGCTCATGTGGAACATTTTGAGGATCGCCGACTCGGTGCGGTCATCCCCGTCCTTGGCGCGGCCTTCGGCCTGGGCGATCCAGATCGATTGGCAATCGTTGAGGATCGAATGGTTGATGTAGGCCGAAAGTAGCTGGTAGGCGGCCATCTTCTCGCGTCGGCCGTTGATCGAACGGTGCACGATAAAGCTCTTGTTCAGGCGCATCAGGTCGCTGACAAAGGGCTTTTGCAGCAGGTTATCGCCAATGGCGATGCGCGGTGTCGGCAGGCCGGCGTGGTAGATCGCGTAGTTGACGAAAGCCGGGTCCATGACGATGTCCCGGTGGTTGGCCAGGAACAGGTAAGCACTGCCGGACTTGAACTGCTCGACGCCAGTGTAGGTCACACCGTCGGTCGCACGCTCGATCGTGTGGTCGACATAAAACTCGACCTTGTCCTGCAAGGTGGCCACCGAAGTGATCCCGGCGAACTCACGGCGCAGCTGATGAGCTATAAGTGGTTTGAGCAACCAGCCGAGCAAGCCGGCAAAGCGCGGGAAGCGAAAGTGGGTGAGGATATCTAGAAGCGCCTTGTCACCGAGCAGTCGTGCCAGCACCGCTGGGACTTCGCTGTCGTCGTAAGGTCGGATGGTATCGAATTCGCCCATCATGCTCTCTTGTTGGAAACGGCTAGGGTAAGTAAAGGAATTGATCGAAACTGGCGGGGCACGGTTTGAAAATCAAGCTCTAACAAAAATGGCCCTGCAAATAGACCGGCGATTATACGCACAAGTCACTTGGAGACCGCGATGCTGGAAACTGCGCACTACGACTGCCCTTATTGCGGTGAAACGGTTGAGGCGGTTCTCGATCTTTCCGGGGGCGATCAGCAGTACATTGAGGATTGTCCGGTGTGCTGCCGGCCGATTGTTTTCACGCTGCAAACCGACGGTCAGGAATGGATGCTCGACGTTCACACTGAGAACGAGTGAAGGGTGAGCCTGTATGCAGCGAGTCTACGAACCGGAAAACCTGATGGAGGGCGAGTTGCTTCAGGGCATGCTGGCCAGCGAAGGCGTGGAATCCCATTTGGTGGGGCGGGATCTGCTGGGCGGTGCCGGTGAGCTGCCGGTGTTCGGTCTGCTGGGGTTGTCGGTGGATAACGATCAGGCGCAATACGCACGAGAACTGATCGCCGCGTACAATGCCGCACAGCCGCTGTCGGGCGATGAGCCGGAAAGCTTCCCTGGCGTTCTGGTCTGTTAGGCTGACGTTTGTTTTGTCCTGGAGTCGTGTTGCCCCATGTGTGGACGTTATGCCCTGTTTCGCTGGAACCCCGCTTTCGCGGCCTTGCCAGGATTCCCTGCGGATCAGCAGGCGCAATGGAATATTTCGCCCAACGATTCGGTGCTGATCCTGCGTGCGACCGACGGTCAGCGTGATCTGGCCCGCGCCCGTTGGGGCCTGACACCGCCGTGGTTAACCGATATGTCGCGTACTCCGGCCCATGCTCGAGCCGAAACCCTGGCCGAGCAGCCGATGTTTCGCGAAGCGTTTCGTTTACGCCGCTGCCTGTTGCCGGCCAATGGTTTCTACGAGTGGCGCGGGACCAGCCGCAAGCGCCCGTACTGGCTGACACCGGGGGAGGGCTCGGCACTGTACTTCGCGGCTATCTGGGAGGCTTATCCGGTGCAGGAGCAGGTCTGGTTGAGCACTGCGGTGGTCACTCAGGCCGCTTCGAGTCAGCGCCGCCCGCTGATTCTCGATGCCGCGGGCCAGGAAGCCTGGCTGAACCCCGAAACGCCACTGCACACCTTGCAGGCTTTATTAGCCAGCGAGCCGGCGCCTTTGCGCGAGCGGGTGCTGGCCAACCTGGTGAATGATCCGAAGCTCAATGCACCGGAGTGTTTGACGCCGGGTTGATTCAGCTTCAGACCGTGGTGCATTGATCGTTCCCACGCTCCGCGTGGGAATGCCGGCATGGACGCTCTGCGTCCGCTTCTGACGCTGTGACGCAGAGCGTCACGGGATGCATTCCCACGCAGAGCGTGGGAACGATCAGAAGCACGAGTGGGAGCAGAGATGTATCTGAAATGTACGTGTTACACGTCCGTTGTATCTGGCGCCGATACATTTCACCGCCTAGGATACGCGCCATGTTTTCAGGGAGCGTATTGATGAATAAGTCATTGGTTTTGTGTGCGCTGAGCGCGGCTCTGCTGCTCAGCGGTTGCGAGTCTGTCAACACCACCAACGGCGGCGCGGTGGGCGTTGAGCGCAAGCAGTACATGTTCAGCATGCTGTCGACCGACGAGGTCAACCAGATGTATGCGCAGTCCTACCAGAAGACGGTGGGGGAGGCGACCACGAAGGGAGTGCTGGACAAGACCAGTACCGAGGCCAAACGAGTCCGGGCTATTGCCGATCGACTGATCGCCCAGGCGCCGGTTTTTCGTCCGGATTCGGCCCAGTGGCAGTGGGAAGTCAACCTGATCAGGAGTGACGAACTCAACGCCAACTGTGGTCCTGGCGGCAAGATCATTTTCTACAGCGGGCTGATCGACAGCCTGAAACTCACCGACGATGAAATCGCTGCGGTCATGGGCCATGAAATTGCCCACGCTCTGCGCGAGCATGGCCGTGAGGCGATGTCCAAGGCCTATGGCATTGAAATGGCGAAGCAGGGTGCCGGGGCGCTACTCGGTCTGGGACAGGACAGCCTGGCCCTGGCGGACACCGTGGCCAATTACGGCATGACCTTGCCCAACAGCCGAAACAATGAAAACGAAGCGGATCTGATTGGCCTGGAACTGGCCGCCCGCGCCGGTTTTGACCCGAATGCAGCGATCACTCTGTGGAATAAAATGAGCAAGGCGTCGGAAGGTTCGCCGCCTGAATTCATGAGTACCCACCCGTCTTCCAGCAGCCGGATGGCTTCGTTGCAGGCGGCGATTCCGAAGGTCATGCCGCTTTACCTGAAGGCCAGGAAGCCCTGAGTCAATGATCGTTCCCACGCTCCCGCGTGGGAACGATCGGTGTATGTAATCAGACCCACCCGCTCATTTGCATCGCCTTGTACACCGCGACAATGGCAAGGATGAAGAACGCGGTGGCCGCCAGACGACGGATCAGGGTCAGGGGCAGTTTGTCTGCCGCGAAGTTACCCGCCAGCACCACCGGTACGTTGGCAATCAACATGCCGAGGGTGGTGCCGATGATCACCAGCCACAGTTCAGGGTATTGAGCGGCGAGCATCACCGTGGCGATTTGGGTTTTGTCGCCGATTTCTGCGAGGAAGAACGCTATCAACGTAGTCAGGAACGGCCCGAATTTTCGGGCAGTGCTGGCTTCGTCGTCATCCATTTTGTCTGGCACCAGGGTCCACAGCGCCGTTGCGGTAAAGCTCGCGGCGAGGATCCAGTGCAGGGTGGCGTCCGAGAAGAAGCTCCCGAACCAGGCGCCGACCGCACCGGCTGCGGCATGGTTGGCCAGGGTCGCCGCAACGATACCGGCGATGATTGGCCAGGGTTTGCGGAAGCGCGCGGCGAGAATCAGGGCAAGCAGCTGCGTCTTGTCGCCGATTTCGGCCAAGGCAACGATTGCGGTAGGAACGAGTAGAGAATCCAGCATCAGGTATTTCCTAAGGGGCGGGTCGACACGGCTATGACACGTACAGCCTTCCCGCCCCGGGTAAGGTGTTCGTGTCATAGGTCTTGTCAAACCCTGCGGTCCGTCTGTGCGGACTCTGG
This sequence comes from Pseudomonas sp. GW821-FHT02H09, assembly GCF_059421425.1. NCBI lineage: Bacteria > Pseudomonadati > Pseudomonadota > Gammaproteobacteria > Pseudomonadales > Pseudomonadaceae > Pseudomonas > Pseudomonas sp. GW821-FHT02H09. The sequence goes on along the minus strand of NZ_JBWKVA010000006.1, from coordinate 222,720 downwards.
GTCGCATACGCCATGGTCTGAGGACCAAGTATGTTGACGTATGCCGGACGAGCATGGCGCTCGTGGGAGACTACTCCCCTAGGACGGAGCGGATTCTGCCTAGGCAAAATCCATTCGGCAAGCCTTCTTTTCTAAAAGAGGTTTCAGCCGCGCTTGGCCCGATAGATGCGAAAGCCTTGTCCTTCGGCCTTGATCGAACACTGCCCCAGATGCTCTTCTATCAGTGGTTGATAACGCAGGAAGCTGTTGGCGACAAGGCGCAGTTCGCCACCTGTTTTCAGATGTTTTACCGCTTTTCGCAGCAGGTTTTCCGTTGCGTGATAATCGGTATGAACCCCGACATGGAACGGCGGATTGCTCAAGATCGCACTTAGACCCATGGGTGCTGCGTCGATTCCATCGCCGGTCAGAACCTCGGCTTCCAGGCCATTGGCGGCCAGAGTCAGACGACTGCTGGCGGCTGCAAATGCATCGACGTCCAAAAGCGTGACGGTGTTGTGCGGATACCGACGTTTGACCGCGGCGCCCAACACGCCCGCGCCGCAGCCGAAGTCCAGCAAATGGCCGCTGGGCAGTTTGTCCAGATGCTCAAGCAGCAAGGCGCTGCCGCGATCCAGGCGACCGTGGCTGAATACACCGGGCAGGCTGATGACTTTTAGCGGTCCCTCGGCCAGCGGCAGTTCGTACTCTTGCGCAAGGCTTTCCAGCGTTACGGCTTGCGGCGCATTGGCCACGGTGACCTGCCAGAGCTGGCAATGCCGTGCGCTGTCGAGTTTGCGAGGTTTGCCGAAGGGGTTCAGTTGCTTGGCTGCGCCTTCGATACCGCTGCGTTTTTCACCGACCAGGTACAACTCGCGGCCGGCCAGGCGCGAGGCCAGGGCATTGAGCACGTAGTCGGTCAGGTCTTTGGATTTGGGCAGGAACACCACCGCTGTCTCGAACGGTTGCTGCGGCGCGTTCACACCAAAATGGCTGCGCTCGGCAAAGCGTGCGCCCAGCGCCGCCTGATCACCGGCATGCCAGCACCAGCCATGGGCGTTGGGCAATTTGCCCAGCAAATCATCGGCGGGTAAACCGGCCAGCAGCAGCGAGCCCTGGAATAACTCAGCCTGACGAAGCAGTACTTCACTGCGCGGATCCATGGTCTGCTCCTGAAAAAGTGGCGCAGTTTATCAATTGACGACCCGCAGCGCTGTACCGTTGAAAAACGCCTGGGCGTTTTCCGTCAACTGACCGACGATCCGCTGCCGTGCCTCGCGACTGCCCCAGGCGTTGTGCGGGGTAACTATCAGGCGTGGAATGTCGTTGCTCAGCAAGGGATTGCCGGCAGTCGGCGGCTCGACGCTCAGCACGTCGGTGGCCGCGCCGCCGAGGTGACCGCTGCGCAAGGCGTCGGCCAGAGCCTGTTCGTCGATCAAGCCGCCGCGAGCGGTGTTGACGATGAAGGCGCCGGGTTTAAGCAACGCCAGCTCGCGGGAGCTGATGAAGTTGCGCGTGTGTTCATTGAGCGGGCAGTGCAGGGTCAGCGCGTCGACTTGCGGCAACAGCTCCTCCAGCGGTAAACGATCGGCGCGGGCAGGGCGTCCGGGTAGTTGGCCGAGCAGTACGCGCATGCCGAAGGCTTCGGCCAGCCGCGCGACGGCGCCGCCCAGTTCGCCATGGCCCAACAGGCCGAGGGTCTTGCCTTCCAGCTCGACAATGGGGAAGTCCAGCAGGCAAAACTGCCTGGCCTGTTGCCAGCGGCCTTCGCCGACCGCTTTCTGATAGTCGCTCAGGCGCGTGGCCAGGGCCAGTAGCAGCATGATCGTGTGCTGGGCAACTGACGGTGTGCCGTAACCCTGGCAATTGCTGACGGTGATGCCGTGGGCGCGAGCGGCGGCGAGGTCGACGTTATTGGTGCCGGTGGCGGCAATCAGGATCAGCTTCAGTTCGGGGCAGGCGGCTAACGTTTCGGCGTTGAGCATGATCTTGTTGCTGATGGCGACATTGGCACCTTGCAGGCGTTCGATCACTTGATCCGGCGTGGTTTGTGCGCACAGCTGCAGATCGCTGAAACTGTTTCGCAGCGCACTGAGGTCAAGGTCGCCCAGGTCCAGGGAAGTGTGGTCAAGGAACACGGCGCGGCGATTGTTACTCATCAACTGTACCTTTTGTGCGGTTAACTGAAGGCGTAATGTGGCGAGCCTAACAGATGAAACAATCTGATACTCCCTGCCAAAAAGGAGCCCCCATGTACTGGACAGAGTTCTTGACCGTCGCCCTTATTCACCTACTCGCTGTTGCAAGCCCCGGCCCGGACTTTGCTGTGGTGGTGCGCGAAAGCGTGACTCACGGTCGCCGTGCGGGTACCTGGACGGCCTTGGGCGTCGGTATGGCGATCTTCCTGCATGTGGGCTATTCATTACTGGGTATCGGCCTGATCGTGTCGCAGTCGATCGTCCTGTTCAATGCCCTGAAATGGCTGGCGGCCGCCTATCTGCTGTACATCGGTTTCAAGGCCCTGCGCGCCCAGCCGGCCAGGCCGGCGACTGAAGACCTGCACAAGGAAGCCGGCGAACGCACGGCTCGCGGCGCTTTCACCGCAGGTTTCGTGACCAATGGCTTGAACCCCAAGGCGACATTGTTCTTCCTGTCGTTGTTCACCGTAGTCATCAACCCGCAAACACCGCTGGCGATTCAGGCGGGTTATGGGGTTTACCTGGCCGTGGCAACCGGTTCCTGGTTCTGCCTGGTGGCCATGCTGTTCAGCCAGCAGCGGGTACGCGCCGGTTTCGCCCGCATGGGCCACTGGTTCGACCGGACCATGGGCGCGGTGCTGATCGCCATTGGCGTGAAGCTGGCATTCACCGAGATGCATTGATTGTACGACCGGAAATGAATGCTGGCGCAAGGCCAGCATTTGTACGGCTCTGCAAATCATTCCTTTGGCTGATTTGGCTGTCATAAAGGGGTTCTAAAGTGCAGATCTTTACAGCCAAGACCGTGCAGTCACAAAAGGGATTCTTATGTTGCAGACTCGCGTTATCCCGCCAGCCGAAGGCGCTTATCAATACCCGCTGTTGATCAAGCGGCTGCTGATGTCCGGCAGCCGTTACGAGAAAACCCGCGAGATCGTCTACCGTGATCAACTGCGCTATAGCTACCCGACCCTCATTGAGCGTGTCGCGCGGCTGGCCAACGTACTGACGGCAGCCGGGGTCAAGGCCGGTGATACCGTGGCGGTGATGGACTGGGACAGCCATCGCTATCTGGAGTGCATGTTCGCCATTCCGATGATTGGCGCGGTGATCCACACCATCAACGTGCGTCTGTCGCCTGAGCAGATTCTCTACACCATGAACCACGCCCAGGACCGCTTCGTGCTGGTCTACAGTGAGTTCACGGGGCTCTACCAGGCAATTGCCGGGCAGCTGACCACGGTCGAGAAAACCCTGCTGCTGACCGACGGAGCGGAAAAAACCGCGGACTTGCCGAATCTGGTTGGCGAGTATGAGCAACTGCTGGCCGCGGCCAGCCCGCAGTACAACTTCGAAGACTTCGACGAGAACTCGGTCGCGACCACTTTCTACACCACCGGCACCACGGGTAATCCGAAAGGGGTGTATTTCACCCATCGGCAATTGGTACTGCACACCATGGGCGTGTCGACGATCATGGGCAGCATCGACAGTGTGCGACTGTTGGGCACAAACGATGTGTACATGCCCATCACGCCGATGTTCCACGTACATGCCTGGGGCCTGCCGTATGTGGCGACCATGCTCGGGCTCAAGCAGGTTTATCCCGGTCGTTACGATCCGGAGTATCTGGTGCAGTTGTGGCGCAAGGAAAAGGTCACCTTCTCCCATTGCGTCCCGACCATCCTGCAGATGCTGCTCAATGCCAAGGCGGCCAGGGACACAGACTTCGGCGGCTGGAAAATCGTTATCGGTGGCAGCGCCCTCAACCGTGCGCTGTACGAAGCGTCCAAGGCCAAGGGTATTCAACTGACCGCCGCTTACGGCATGTCGGAGACCGGCCCGCTGGTGTCTTGCGCTCATCTCAATGACGAGCTGATGGCCGGTACTGAAGACGAACGCACCACCTATCGAATCAAGGCCGGTGTGCCAGGGCCATTGGTGGAAGCGGCGATTGTCGATGACGATGGCAACTTCCTGCCGGCTGATGGCGAGTCCCAGGGCGAGTTGGTATTACGTGCGCCCTGGCTGACCGAGGGCTATTTCCGCGAACCGCAGAAGGGGGCTGAACTGTGGGCCGGCGGTTGGTTGCACACCGGCGACGTGGCCACCCTGGACAGCATGGGCGTGATCGATATTCGTGACCGGATCAAGGATGTGATCAAGACGGGTGGCGAATGGGTGTCGTCCCTGGCGTTGGAAGACCTGATCAGCCGCCATCCGGCGGTACGCGAAGTAGCAGTGGTCGGCATCCCGGATCCGCAATGGGGCGAGCGGCCGTTTGCACTGCTGGTAGTGCGCGAAGGGCACGCGATTGAAGCCAGGGAACTCAAGGAACATCTCAAGCCGTTCGTTGAATTGGGCCATCTCAGCAAATGGGCAATTCCTAGCCAGATCGCCCTTGTTACTGAAATTCCCAAGACCAGTGTCGGCAAACTCGACAAGAAGCGCATCCGCCTCGACATCACTGAGTGGCAGACCAACAACAGCACCTTCCTCTCGACGCTTTAAGCGTCCTTTGCCGTGCCCGAAAGGGCACGGCAAGCCCACCAAGCAAGCGCTTGGCTTGTCAAAACGTTATTTTCAGTCATCCTTGTCGTGCCGGCATCTGCCGGTTTGGCGAAAGGAGTGTTGCAGAGTGGGCGGGGCTGCAAATCACACTTTAGAGGGATCAAGCAGTACTACCTGCTGGCTATAGTCCGCTCAAGGATTTTTAAGAACGGGGCAAACGCACAAAACGGGGCGATGCAACTCTGACTGACTTTGGGACAACCTGGTTTCCTGTCACTCAGAGCGTTTTTAGAAGTGCTCACAGCCATAAAAATAAAGCACATGGAGTAGCGTCGATGACATCAGTAAACCAGTTCTGGCGCCGGGCGAAACTGCCCCTGGCGGTCAGTCTCGCCTCTACGCTTGCCGGGCCCGCATTCGGCGTCAGTTTCAACATCGGTGAAATAGAAGGTCAGTTCGACTCGTCTCTCTCCCTGGGTATGAGTGTGTCAACCCAGCAGCCGAACAAGAACCTGATCGGCGTCAACAACGGTGGGAAAGGTCTGTCCCAGACCTCCGATGACGGTCACTTGAACTTCAAGAGCGGGCAAGCCTTTTCGAAGATCTTCAAGGGCATCCATGACCTTGAACTGAAATACGGCGATACCGGCGTCTTCGTACGCGGTAAATACTGGTACGACTTCGCGCTGCAAAACCAGGATCTGGAATTCAAGAACGTCAGCAACGACGGACGTAAGGAAGGCGCCAAGTCGTCGGGTGGGGAAATCCTCGACGCCTTCGTCTACCACAACTACTCCATTGGTGACGAGCCGGGTTCCGTGCGTCTGGGCAAACAGGTCGTAAGCTGGGGCGAAAGTACCTTCATTGGCGGCGGTATCAACTCGATCAACCCGATCGATGTTTCCGCGTTCCGTCGTCCTGGTGCCGAGATCAAGGAAGGCCTGATCCCGGTCAACATGTTCTACATCTCGCAAAGCCTGACCGAGAACCTGTCGGCCGAGGCGTTCTACCAGATCGGGTGGGACCAGACTGTTGTCGATAACTGCGGCACCTTTTTCTCCCAGCCAGACATCATTGCCAACGGTTGCACCGACAACCTGCGTGTACTGAACAAGCGCTCCACTATCCCGGCAGTCGCATTGGGGCCATTGGCCGCAGCCGGCGTTGATGTCAACGAAGAAGGGGTGCTGGTTCGTCGTGGTGATGATCGCGAAGCCCGTAACAGCGGCCAGTGGGGCGCGTCCTTCAAGTACATGTTCGACCCGCTGGACACCGAGTTCGGTGCGTACTTCATGAACTACCACAGCCGGGCGCCGATCTTCAGTGCCACCGGGGCTCCGCAGTCGGTTTTCAACGGCGTCAAGGCCTTGCCGGGTCCATTCCAGGCCTTGGGGCCGCTGGTGGTCGCGGGTAACTCGCAGTATTTCGTCGAGTACCCTGAAGACATCCGCCTCTATGGTCTGAGCTTCTCAACCACCTTGCCTACCGGTACCGCGTGGAGCGGTGAGATCAGCTACCGTCCGAATGCCCCGGTGCAGTTGAACTCCACTGACATTCTGTTCGCTGGGGTTCGCCCACTGGGCGGTACGCTGACCAACGCCTCCTTGCTCACTGGCGTTCCGGGTGAAGACCTGCACGGCTTTCGCCGCAAGGAAATCACCCAGATCCAGACCACCCTGACGCACTTCTTCGATCAGGTCATGGGCGCCCAGCGTCTGACCCTGGTGGGTGAAGTCGGCCTGACTCACGTCGGTGGCCTGGAAAGCACGTCCGACGTCCGTTACGGCCGCGATCCGGTCTTCGGCCCAGGCGAACTGCCAGCCACGGGTGGTCTGGACACCTGCTCGCAGATCCTCAACACCTCCACCATCAACGGTGCCGGTCCGGGCGCTTCGGCCAATAACCGTAGCAGCAACTGCAACAACAATGGTTTCACCACGGCCAACTCGTGGGGTTATCGCGGCCGCGCGATCTGGGAATACCCCGACGTGTTCGCCGGTGTGAACCTCAAGCCGAATGTGGCCTGGTCCCATGACGTCAGCGGCTATTCCCCTGGCCCTGGCGGTAACTTCGAAGAAGGTCGCAAGGCCGTGAGCCTTGGGGTCGATGCTGAATACCAGAACACCTACACCGCAAGCCTGGCATACACCAACTTCTTTGGCGGTAAGTACAGCACCGTGGATGACCGCGACTTCGTTGCGCTCAGCGTCGGCGTGAACTTCTAAGCACTGCATCTTGAGGACGAACAAAACTATGAAAATAACCAAGAGTCTGTTGCATGTCGGTGTCCTTGGGCTGTCGCTGCTGGCGACCAGCGTCATGGCAGCGGTTCCCGCGGCTGAAGCGGACAAGCTGGGCAAAAGCCTGACACCGATGGGCGCCGAGATGGCCGGTAATGCCGATGGCTCGATCCCGGCCTGGAAACCGATGGCCAGGAACGCCGGTAGCATCGACAGCAAAGGCTTCCTGTCCGACCCTTATGGCAGTGAAAAGCCGCTGTTCACCATCACCGCGCAGAACGTCGATAAGTACAAAGAGAAGCTGGCTCCAGGGCAGTACGCGATGTTCAAGCGCTACCCGGAAACCTTCAAGATGCCGGTTTACCCGTCCCATCGCGGCGCCACTGTGCCGGATGACGTACTCGCCGCCATCAAAAGGAATGCCACCAACACCAATCTGGTCTCTGGTGGCAACGGTCTGGAGAACTTCGAGACCGCAGTGCCTTTCCCGATTCCAAAAAGTGGCGTTGAGGTTATCTGGAACCACATCACCCGCTATCGTGGCGGCAGCGTGACCCGTCTGGTGACCCAGGCCACGCCACAGCCAAACGGCTCGTACAGCATGGTGTACTTCCAGGACCAGTTCGTGTTCCGCGACAAGATGAAGGATTACGACCCGAAAAGCCCGGGCAACATCCTGTTCTACTTCAAGCAGAAAGTGACCGCTCCGGCACGTCTGGCCGGTGGTGTGCTGCTGGTGCACGAAACCCTCGACCAGGTGAAGGAGCCGCGTTCGGCGTGGGTCTACAACGCCGGTCAGCGTCGCGTTCGCCGGGCTCCACAAGTGTCCTATGACGGTCCGGGTACCGCGGCTGACGGCCTGCGCACCTCTGACAACCTGGACATGTACAACGGCGCGCCAGATCGTTACGACTGGAAACTCGAAGGCAAGAAGGAGATGTACATCGCCTCCGACAGCTACAAGCTCGATTCACCGCAGCTCAAGTACACCGACATCATCAAGGCCGGTCACATCAACCAGGACCTGGCGCGTTACGAGCTGCGCCGCGTCTGGCATGTGGTTGCTACCCTGAAGGAAGGGCAGCGTCATATCTATGCCAAGCGTGACTTCTACATTGACGAAGACACCTGGCAAGCGGCGGTGATCGATCACTACGACGGTCGTAATCAACTCTGGCGTGTGGCCGAAGCCCATGCTGAAAACTATTACGACAAGCAAGTGCCGTGGTACGCCCTGGAAACCCTCTACGACCTGCAATCGGGTCGCTACCTGGCACTGGGCATGAAGAACGAAGAGAAACAGGCGTATGACTTCGGCTTCACCGCGACCACCAGCGATTTCACCCCTGCTGCACTGCGTCAGGATGGTGTTCGCTAATACGTTGTAAAACAGAGGCCGCATCCTCTGAACGCCCCGACTGGATCGGGGCGTTTTCTATTGGGCTCATCAAGGTAGGAGCGAGGCTTGCCCGCGAGGCATCGGCACAGGCGCCGAGGGGTTTCAGGTAAACCGCGTCGTCCCATTCGCGGGCAAGCCCGGCTCCTACGAAGAGCTATGCGGTTTTCTCTGGCTGGCCGGTGGTAACGGCAAACCGGCGCTGACAATTTTGGTTGTATTCTTTTTCTATCAATTTGTAGCGGAAATCTACAAAACGAGGCCTTTTACCGCTAGTCTGCGGACATCTGCAATGCCGACAACAGCACTTCAACAAGAGTTGGCTATGACTGACCTGTCCCGCTTACAAGGGCCTTCCAGTGTGGCGATTCCAGCACTGGAAGGGCGTTTTTACCGACCACCCTTGCCCGACGGCTATGTACTGCGGCCTCGCTTGTGCGAGCGCCTGAGTGCAGGCTTGAGCGGGCGTTTGCTGTTGGTCAGCGCGCCGGCCGGTTTTGGTAAAAGCTCCCTGGCGGTGGAGTTCTGTCAGAGCCTGCCTGCTCACTGGCAAAGCCTCTGGTTGGGACTGAGTCCTCGTGACAACGACCCCGGCCGCTTCCTCGAGCGCCTGCTCGACGGTCTTCAACAATATTTCCCGCAACTGGGCAGTCAGGCTCTTGGTCTGTTGAAAATGCGCCAGCGGCACCAGCCGTTTGCCTTCGAAGAATGGCTGGATGGTCTGCTGGATGAACTGGCCGAGCACCTCAGTGCGAGCAATCCGTTATTGCTGGTGCTGGATGACTACCATCTGGCCCAGGGACCGGTGCTCGATCGCTGCCTGCAATTTTTCCTCAATCATTTACCCGATGGCTTGCTGGTGCTGGTCACCAGCCGTCAGCGTCCGGACTGGCACCTGGCGCGTTTGCGGCTGTCCCGGCAATTGCTTGAGTTGCATGAGCAGGACCTGCGCCTGACTCACGACGAATCTCTGACATTGCTCGACAGGCACAGCAGTTCGCTGCGCGGTGAAGCGCTGGAAAGCCTGATCCAGCGCAGTGAAGGCTGGGTTGCCGGGCTGCGCTTCTGGCTGCTGGCGGCCTCCGAAGCCGGCAATGGCGGTGCTCTGCCTCAGGCGTTGCACGGCGGGGAAGGGTTGATTCGCGACTACCTGCTCGAAGAAGTCATCGATTGCCTGCCCGCCGAGGTGCAGTCATTCCTGTATGACACCGCGCCGCAGGAGCGTTTTTGCAGCGAGTTGTGCGACGCTGTTCGCGAAGCCCACGACAGCGCTGAAATTCTTCGGTATTTGCAGGCCCATCAGGTTTTTCTCGTGCCACTGGATGATCAAGGCCATTGGTATCGTTATCACCATTTGTTTTCCGACCTGCTGCGTACCCGCCCCACGACCAATGCGGTATTGCCGGCCGCCAGTCTGCACCTGCGGGCTTGCCGCTGGTTCAATGCCCAGGGCTTGCTCGATGAAGCGGTGGAACAGGCATTGCGTGCCGGACACCTGGATGTGGCGGCGAATCTGGTGCAGAACCTTTCCGAAGAACAGCTGCTGGCCGAGCAAAACGTTGGCATGCTGCTGCGCTGGAAAATGGACCTTCCCGACAGCCTGCTGATCAGCACGCCGCGGTTGATCGTGCTCTATAGCTGGGCGCTTGGACTCGCCTGTCAGCTGGACGCCGCCGAGGAGCTGGCGAGTCATTTGAGTCGATTCCTGCCGGCACCTTCGGCGACCGCGCAGAAATCCATGCTGGCTCAATGGCTGGCGCTGAGCGGGATCATCGCCCGTGGTCGCGGTAACCGCGAGCTGACCCTGCTTTATTGCACGCAAGCGCTGGAGAGCCTGCCGCACAAGCGTTACGGGCAGCGCTTGATGTGTCTTTCGACGCTCTCCAATCTGGCAATTGCCGACGCCGACCTGTGGCGCGCCCGTGGTTTGAACCGTGATTCGCTGGAGTTGGCGCAACGCGTTGGCAACCCGCTTTTCGAAGCCCTGGCCCATTACGATCGGGCCCGGGTGCTGCAAGCCCGGGGGGAAATCCTCCGCGCGCTCGATGAGGTGCGCCAGGGTTTGCAACGCCTGCAGAAGTTGTCCCCGCAGCGGCTGTACGCAGTTCGCGCTCGGCTGACTCTGTATGAAGGATTTCTGCTGACCCTGCGCATGCAGCCCGAAGCCGGGCTCGCTCGATTGCAGGCCGGATTGGGCGAAGCGCGAGCCTGTCGGGATATCAGTGTGCTGATCGGTCATTGTGTGATCGCCAAGCTCGAAGGGCATAACGGCCAGTTCGCCAAAGCCTTTGCCGAACTGGCCGAAGCCGAGCGGTTGATGCACATCTGGGACGTGCCGCCGATCTACTACCTGGCGATGATCACCCTGGTCAAATGCGAGCTGTGGCTGGCTCAGGGCCGTACCGATCTGGCCGAAGCGTGGCTGGCGCGGCTAGGGCAGACCTATAACGGTGAAAAGGCGGCAGCGCCTCCGGAATTCCATCCACAACTGCCGATGCACATCGAACTGCAACAGGCCTCGCTGGACGTGATCCAGGGGCGTCCCGCAGTGGCCGAGCAGCGGTTGAATACACTGGTCGAGCATGGGCAGCGAACCGGTCGGCAGATGCTCAGCGCGATGGCGTTGAATCAGAAGGTCACGTTGCTGCTCGGTAGCGGGCGCGAACCTGAAGCACGGCAAGCCTTGGCCCAGGCGTTTGAAGCGGCGGCGGGGGGCGTATTGCAACCTTTCGAGTGGTTGCTGGGTGGCCATCCCGACTGGCTGAGGGAGCAACTTCAGTTCAGTTCGCAACCTGCGCTGCGCCAAAGCTTGCTTGAGCGCTTGCCAGCGGCCGTAACCGTGGCCCGGGAGCCGGTCGAGCCGCAGCATCACACCGAAAGTCTGAGTGCCCGCGAAATGGCGGTCCTGCAATTGATCGCCCAGGGCTGCTCGAACCAGGAAATCAGCGATCGGCTGTTCATCTCCCTGCACACCGTAAAAACCCACGCCAGCCACATCAACAGCAAACTCGGCGTCGAGCGCCGGACCCAGGCCGTGGCCCGGGCGAAGGAATTGGGGGTGTTGGGGTGATCCAGAATGTCGGGCATGAACCCTGTGGCGAGGGAGCTTGCCCAACTTCCCGTAGCAGCTGGCGAAGCCTGCGTTCGGCCGCGCAGCGGTCGTAAATCCTGCCGCCACGGTTAACCTGAAAAAACGCGGTGCCTGATTTTACGACCGCTGCGCGGCCGAACGCAGCCTGGCGGCAGCTGCTACGGGCATGCGGGCAAGCTCCCTCACCACAAGTGCTCGCCAGACCGGCATTGCTAAACCGCCTCCAACGCCTGTAACCCGCAAAATTTCCTCTGCGAATACGCCAGCGGCGCGCTTTTACGGCTTTTCACTGCCATCACTTTGCCGATAAACACCGTGTGGGTGCCCAGGTCCATTTGGTGCTCGATGTGGCAATCAAAACTCGCCAGGGCATTGTCCAGTAATGGCGCGCCCGTGGTGTGCGGGGGCCGGTGGCCCAGGTGTTCGCCGGGCAAAAAATAACTGGGTAAAACGCATCTTTACACCTCATCCAGACCCGCGATTTAAACGGGTCAAAAGGCTCTGCATCAGTTATTTATCTTCAATTACCAGCTTAATAATATTTTACCAATACAGGGGTGATCCCTAGTCTTGCGCCAAGAGATGACAAGCCATGTCCGACCTGAATCCAACTGCTTGTTAGAAGGGTGTAGAGATGACCATTGATAAAATAAAAATAGATACGCTTGTTGTTGGCGCCGGTCAGGCTGGGGTGGCCATGAGTGAACACCTGAGCAAACTCGGCGTGTCCCACCTCGTGCTGGAGCGCAATCGTATCGCCGAACGCTGGCGCACCGGACGCTGGGATTCGCTGGTTGCCAACGGTCCGGCCTGGCACGATCGTTTTCCGGGTCTTGAGTTCGACGATCTCAGTCCCGACGGCTTTGCCCCGAAAGAGCGGGTTGCGGATTATTTCGAAGCCTATGCCAGGAAGTTCAATGCACCCATCCGCACCGGCGTGGAAGTGAAGAAGGTAGAACGCAATGTTGGCCGGCCGGGCTTCACCATTGAAACCTCCGAGGGCGTGATCGAGGCCAACCGCGTGGTGGCCGCCACCGGACCTTTCCAGCGTCCGGTTATCCCGCCGATCGCTCCGAAAGATGAGCAATTCACACAGATCCATTCGGCCGAATACCGCAATCCAGCGCAGCTTCCCGAAGGGGCTGTATTGGTTGTGGGTGCCGGGTCGTCGGGAGTGCAGATTGCCGATGAGTTGCAGCGTGCCGGCAAGAAGGTTTACCTCTCGGTTGGCGCACACGATCGCCCGCCCCGCGCCTATCGCAACCGTGACTTCTGCTGGTGGCTGGGCGTTCTCGGTGAATGGGATGCGGCGGCCATGAAGCCGGGCAGGGAACACGTCACCATTGCCGTCAGCGGTGCCCATGGCGGCCGTACGGTGGACTTCCGCGGTCTCGCCCATCGCGGGATGACGCTGGTTGGCCTGACGCAAGCGTTCAATGGCGCCGTGGCGACCTTCCAGGCGAATCTTGCCGACAACCTGGCTCGCGGCGATGAGAACTACCTGGCGCTGCTCAATGCGGCTGACGCCTACATTGAGCGCAATGGTCTGGACCTGCCGGAAGAACCTGAAGCCCGCCATACCTTCGCGGATCCGGAGTGTGTGACCACGCCCATTCTTGAGCTCGACCTGGCCGAGGCCGGCGTGACATCGATCATCTGGGCAACCGGTTTTGCCGTTGATTACAGCTGGCTGAAGGTCGACGCCTTCGACGCCAACGGTAAGCCGCAGCATCAGCGGGGCGTTTCGAGCGAGCCTGGCGTGTATTTCCTGGGCCTGCCGTGGCAGTCGCGTCGTGGCTCCTCGTTCATCTGGGGCGTTTGGCACGACGCCAAGTATGTGGCTGACCATATCGCCACGCAGAGTAAGTACCTCGCCTACCGGGATGCCGCGCAACGTCAGGCAGAAGACTGCGAAACCGCCCCTACCGCCCCGGCCGTCAATAAAACAACCGTAAGCGCTTGATGCTCAAGATCCGCCCCGGCGGTTGAACCGCCGGGCCATATTTTGCCTTTCTTCCCCCAGGAGCGTCAGATGTCCAAGCCAACCCATACCCGTATTCGCATGTTCAACACCAAAGAAACCTACCCCAACCAGACCCTGGACAACGACCTCTGCCAAGCCGTCGTCGCCGGCAATACGGTGTATGTGCGGGGCCAGGTCGGCACCGATTTCGAGGGCAGGCTAGTCGGTCTGGGTGATCCACGGGCCCAGGCCGAACAAGCGATGAAGAACCTCAAACAGTTGCTGGAAGAAGCTGGCAGCGACCTGAGTCATATCGTCAAGACCACCACCTACATCACCGACCCGCGCTTTCGCGAGCCGGTCTATCGGGAAATCGGTAAGTGGCTCAAGGGCGTGTTTCCGATCTCCACCGGGCTGGTGGTTGCCGGCCTTGGCCAGCCTGAATGGCTGATGGAAATCGACGTGATTGCAGTGATCCCGGACCAGGAGGCGAGCAGATGACTTTTTCCATCGTCGGTCGTTGCGCTGAAACCGGGCAACTGGGAATTGCCATCAGCTCGTCGAGCATCGCCGTTGGTGCGCGTTGCCCCTGGTTGCGCGCGGGCGTCGGCGCGGTAGCGACCCAGAACATCACCTTGCCGGCCCTCGGCCCGGAAATTCTCGACCTGCTCGACGCCGGGGAAAGCGCCAGCGCGGCGCTGGACAAAGCCTTGACCCGCCACGGCTTCAGCCAATACCGCCAGGTCGCGGTGATCGATCATCACGGCGCCACGGCGCTGTTTACCGGCAGCCAGGCGCTGGGCGTGAACAACGCCGTCGCGGGTGAACAATGCGTGGCCGCCGGTAACCTGCTGGCGAACCCAGGGGTGATTCAGGCGATGGTTGACGCATTCGAAGTCACCGCCGGCGAGTTATTGGCCGATCGTTTGCTCGCGGCCATGCATGCGGCCATGGCGGCTGGCGGTGAGGCTGGACCGGTGCATTCGGCGGCGTTGTCGGTGGTCAGTGATCTGCTTTGGCCTATTGTCGATCTGCGGGTGGACTGGGCTGAACAAAACCCGATCGGTCAGCTTGATCAACTCTGGCAGGCTTATCGCCCGCAAATGGACGACTACGTCATCCGCGCGCTGAACCCGACGGTCGCGCCCAGCTACGGTGTGCCGGGTGATGAATGAGTGCCTTTAGAAGTCGTGCGTTGCTGGAGCGGCTGATCGGCTTCAATACCGTCAGCCGTGAGTCCAACCTGGCCCTGATCGAATTTATCCGCGACTACCTCGCGGATTTTGGCGTGGTCAGCGAAATGTTCTTCAATGCCGAACGAACCAAGGCCAACCTCTACGCCAGCATCGGCCCCACGGATCGACGTGGCATCGTGCTGTCCGGGCATACCGATGTGGTGCCCGTGGACGGTCAGCCGTGGACCGTCGAACCCTTTACCTTGAGCGAGCGGGAAGGGCGCCTGTACGGTCGCGGCACGGCAGACATGAAAGGCTATCTGGCTTGCGTGCTGGCGGCGGTTCCGGATTTTGTCGCTGCAGCGTTGCAGGTACCGGTGCATCTGGCGTTTTCCTACGATGAAGAAGTCGGCTGTCTCGGCGTGCGCTCATTGCTGGCCGAGCTTGCGCAACGCGACCCCAAGCCGCTGGCCTGCATCATTGGCGAACCCACCGAGCTGTGCCCGGTACTCGGGCACAAAGGCAAACTGGCAATGCGCTGCTGCGTGCAAGGCGCGGCCTGCCATTCGGCCTATGCACCGCAAGGGGTGAATGCCATCGAATATGCGGCACGGCTTATCGGCAAGCTGGGGCAGATCGGCGACGCGCTGGCGGAGAGTGAAGGCCTTGATCTGCGATTCGATCCGCCCTATTCAACCGTGCAGACCGGGGTGATTCGCGGCGGGACGGCGCTGAACATCGTGCCGGCGCAGTGTGAGTTCGACTTTGAAGTGCGGGCCTTGCCCAGCTTCAATCCGCAGCAGGTCGCGGACGCGTTGCAAGCCTATGCCGAGCAGGAATTGCTGCCGAAGATGCGGGTCGTACGGCCTGAAACGGCAATTCGCTTTCAGCCTTTGAGCGGTTATCCGGGACTGGCGACCGACCCCGAAGGTTTCGCGGCAGAACTCATCGCCCGGCTCAGTGGCTCCAGCGAATTCGGCACCGTGGCCTTTGGCACTGAAGGTGGGCTGTTCAGTCAGGCCGGGATTCCCACCGTGGTGTGCGGGCCGGGCAGCATGGACCAAGGTCACAAGCCCGATGAATTCGTGAGCGTCGAGCAGATGCAGGGCTGTGAGCAGATGCTGGAGCGGTTGGTGCAGTGGTTGCGTCAACCCACCTGAGTCTCGTTCCCACGCTCCGCGTACTGATCGTTCCCACGCTCCGCGTGGGAATGCAGCCCGTGACGCTCTGCGTCATATCCAGGAGCGGACGCAGAGCGTGGGAACGATCATCAACCCTGTAGGAGCAGCCGGTCGACGCTCGATTGCTCGCGATGAGGGCCTAGAGATCACAGAGATCTTTCGGCCTTCGCTGTGAGCTGCTCCCGACAATAATCAGCAAACAGCTGCGCCGGTTTGGTCAGTTGCCCGCGCTTGAGCCAGGCTGCTACCAGACCTGAACCGGTGACGTCTTCGACGATATCCACGCACACCACTTTCTGCCCGTCATAGGTGCACTCCGAATGCGGCCGGGTCACCAGAATCGAAAAGCCGAAACCCTGGCCCACCATCCCCCGAACCATCTCGATCGACGGTGAGCTGAAGGCAATTCTGGGTGTCAAATCAAACTCTTCAAACAGACTGACGAAGTAGGTCCTGCTCGGCTGCACGTCCAGCAGAATCATCGGTTCCAGGCACAAGTCACGCAGGGAAACCTGCGCTTGCCGGGCAAAGCGATGGTCGGCCGGCAGCAATGCATAAGGTCGCTGCGCAGGCATCAGCGGTTCGGTCTGGATGGTGCCGTCCAGGTCGTGTTCATAGAGGATCGCCAGGTCAAAGGTGCCGGACGTCAGACCTTGCACCAGCTCCTGTTGTTCGCCGTCGCGGATACGGATCTCCACTCCCGGATAGAGCGCGGAAAAGCCTGCGATCAACTGCGGCAAATACAGCGGCGCCACGGTTTCGAAGCAACCGATATCGATCTGCCCGGCCACTACATCGTTGTCGGCCAGGGCGTTCTGTTCGAACTCCTTGGCCATGCGCAACAGCTCCTGAGCCTTGCGATAAAAGCGTGCGCCGCTGGGCGTCAGTGAAACCCCCTGGGCATGATGGCGGATCAGCAGTTGCACGCCAAAGCTGTCTTCCAGTCCCTTGATCGCCGTGGAGATCGATGGCTGTGCGATGTACAGCTTGCGCGAAGCCTCGGCGACGCTGCCGCATTCGACGGTGGTGATGAAGTACTTCAGTTGACGCAGATTGTAGGCAGCCACAGCGAACCTCGTTCTATGCCCCGTCGCGGGGTGGGTGAATTCGAAGCCAGACATCTTCTGGCTCGACTTCTGTTGCTTAGAGCCTAAGCAAATTGCGCACCGCCACGTCCGCTTGGCGAGCGCTTTTCTTGTACCAGAACAATAACCACAAGGCGTGCGCTTGGGGTATTTAGCTGCCCAGTTTTTTCATGGCCTGCGAACACATATTTACTATTTTTCCTCGACCAAGGCCTGCGCCACCATCCACTCCAATAGTCAGCATCAGGGGAGTCTGAACGTGTTCGAGCTTGAATATTGGCAACGCCAGGCAGCCACGCTGCGCTTTCGTGATCAGGCACTGATTGGCGGCAAAAGCGTGTCTGCGCAGTCCGGGCAAACCTTTGCCGCGATCAACCCGGCCACCGGCGAGTGCCTGGCCCGGGTCGCCGCTTGTGGCAGCGAAGACGTTGATGCGGCGGTGCTCAGCGCGCGTCAGGCGTTCGAGTCCGGCAGTTGGTCGGCGCGTTCACCCAGTGAGCGCAAGCAGGTGCTGCTGCGCCTGGCGGACTTGATCATGACCCACCGCGAAGAACTGGCGCTGCTCGACTCGCTAAACATGGGCAAACCGGTGATGGACGCCTACAACATCGACGTGCCGGGTGCCGCCGGCGTGTTTCGCTGGTACGCCGAAAGCCTCGACAAGCTCTATGACCAGGTCGCGCCAAGTGCGCAGAACGTGTTGGCGACCATCACCCGTGAAGCCCTGGGTGTGGTCGCGGCGGTGGTGCCGTGGAATTTCCCGCTGGACATGGCTGCCTGGAAACTCGCGCCGGCCCTGGCCGCGGGCAACTCGGTGATTCTCAAACCCGCCGAGCAATCACCATTCTCTGCATTGCGTCTGGGTGAACTGGCGCTGGAAGCCGGTTTGCCGGAAGGTGTGCTGAACGTGCTGCCGGGTCTTGGCGAACAGGCGGGCAAGGCGCTGGGTCTGCATCCGGACATCGATTGCCTGGTGTTCACCGGCTCCACCGAAGTCGGCAAGTATTTCATGCAGTACTCGGCGCAATCGAACCTCAAGCAAGTCTGGCTCGAATGCGGCGGCAAGAGTGCCAACCTGGTGTTCGCCGATTGCCAGGACCTGGAGCTGGCGGCGCAGAAAGCCGCGTTCGGGATCTTCTTCAATCAGGGCGAAGTCTGTTCGGCCAACTCGCGGTTGCTGGTGGAGCGCTCGATTCATGATGAGTTTGTCCAGCGCCTCAAGGCTCAGGTTGAACGCTGGCAGCCGGGCGATCCACTGGATCCTTCAAGCACCGCCGGGGCCATTGTCGACAGCCGTCAGACCGGGAGGATCATGACGTTTATCCAGGCCGCCGAACGGCAAGGCGCGCAACGCGTTTGCGGTGGTCAGCAACTGACCTTCAATGGGTCCCATAACTTTATCCAGCCGACGATCTTTACCGGCGTGAGCCCGGACATGCCGCTGTTTCGCGATGAAGTATTCGGTCCGGTGCTGGCAGTCACGGCCTTCGATGATGAAGCACATGCCCTGCAACTGGCTAACGACAGCGTCTACGGTCTGGCCGCGTCGCTGTGGACCGATGATCTCAATCGCGCCCACCGCGTGGCGCGGCAATTGCGTGCCGGCACGGTTTCGGTCAATAGCGTCGATGCGCTGGACGTGACGGTGCCGTTCGGTGGCGGCAAGCAGTCCGGCTTCGGCCGCGACCTGTCGCTGCACTCATTCGATAAATACACCCAGTTGAAGACCACCTGGTTTCAACTGCGCTGACAATAAAAACGGAGAACTGGCGATGACCACCCTACGTGAAACCCGCGACTACCAGGCCGCCGATGCCGCGCACCACATCCATGCATTTGTTGATCAGAAAGCGCTCAACGACGAAGGGCCGAGGGTGATGGTTCGTGGCGAGCGCCTGCATTTGTGGGACAACGATGGCCAGCGCTACCTGGACGGCATGTCGGGTCTTTGGTGCACCAACCTCGGTTACGGGCGCAAGGATCTGGCCGCCGCGGCGAGCCAGCAACTGGAACAGTTGCCGTACTACAACATGTTTTTCCACACCACCCACCCGCAGGTGATCGAACTGTCGGAACTGCTATTCAGTCTGCTGCCGGGTCACTACAGCCACGCGATCTACACCAACTCAGGCTCCGAAGCCAACGAAGTACTGATCCGCACGGTGCGCCGCTACTGGACCATCCTCGGCAAACCCGAGAAGAAAATCATGATCGGCCGCTGGAACGGTTACCACGGCTCGACGCTAGCGGCCACGGCACTGGGCGGCATGAAGTTCATGCATGAAATGGGCGGGATGATTCCGGATATCGCGCACATCGACGAACCCTATTGGTTCGCCCATGAAGGCAACCTGACGCCGGCTGAGTTCGGTCGGCGGGCGGCGCGGCAACTGGAAGACAAGATCCTCGAACTTGGCGCGGACAAGGTCGCGGCGTTCGTTGCCGAACCCTTCCAGGGCGCCGGCGGAATGATTTTCCCGCCAGAAAGCTACTGGCCGGAGATTCAGCGGATCTGCCGTAAATACGACGTGCTGCTGTGCGCCGATGAAGTGATTGGCGGCTTCGGTCGCACCGGTGAATGGTTCGCCCACGAGCACTTCGGTTTCGAGCCGGACACGCTGGCCATCGCCAAGGGCCTGACCTCGGGTTACATCCCCATGGGCGGGCTGGTGTTGTCCAGGCGCATGGCCGAAGTGCTGGTGGAGCAGGGCGGGGTGTTCGCCCACGGCCTGACCTATTCCGGTCACCCGGTGGCGGCGGCGGTGGCCATCGCCAACCTCAAGGCATTGCGCGACGAGGGGGTGGTCACACGGGTGAAAGATGACATCGGCCCGTACCTGCAGCAGTGCTTGCGCGAGGTGTTCGGCAAGCACCCGTTGGTGGGTGACATTCAAGGTGTAGGCATGGTCGCCGCCTTGCAGTTCGCCGAAGACAAAACCACTCGCAAGCGCTTTGCCAACGAGAGCGACATCGCCTGGCGCTGCCGGACTCTGGGTTTCGAAGAAGGTGTGATCATCCGTTCGACCCTGGGCCGGATGATCATGGCCCCGGCGCTGATCGCCAGCCGCGAAGAGATCGATGAACTGGTCGGCAAGACACTGAAAGCAGTGGATCGCACGGCGCAGGAGTTTGGCCGGCTCTGATATTGCCGAAGGTCCTGCGGACCTTATGATTGATCGTTCCCACGCTCCGCGTGGGAATGCATCCCGTGACGCTCTGCGTCACATCTCAAAGCAGACGCAGAGCGTCCATGGCGGCATTCCCACGCAGAGCGTGGGAACGATCTTCTTTTCCCCAAACCGCACCCACTCCGGGCAACCTTGCTCACGGCGCTCTTTTGCCGTGCGCGCTACCGAGGTTTTTCATCGTTCCCGGCGACATATTTCCTCGTTTTCCTATCCCCGGGCTTGGGCCAACATCGACCACGCCAGTCAGCCGAACGCTGACCAGTTCAAGGTCCAGACAGAGACCGCACGTTGCACCTGTTCAAGGCCGCTGGCCGTACTGCCCCGCAAGACAAAACTAAATCAATAGCTGTGGGAGTGCTTCATGATCAAGTCCTTGCTAATCCGTTTCGCCCATCCCCTGGCGATCACCGCCATCGCCACCTGCGTCGCCACCAGCGCCCAGGCCGGCACCCTGTCCATCGGCCATACCACCTGGGTCGGCTATGGCACCCTCTACCTCGCTCAGGACCTGGGCTACTTCAAGGAGAATGGCCTGACGGTCGAACTGCCAGTCGTTGAAGAGGCTTCGATGTACATGGCCGCTCAAGCTTCGGGTCAGCTGTCCGGCTCGGCCTCGACCATCGACGAAGTACTCAAGTACCGTCCGCAGTTCTGCTTCAAAGCGGTGGCGGCGCTGGATGAAAGCCATGGTGGCGACGGTGTGCTGGTCGGCAAGGACGTCAAGAATTTGCAGGAGCTCAAAGGCAAGGCCATCGCCGTGAACGAAGGCTCGGTGTCGCAGTTCTGGCTGTCGTACCTGCTGAAAAAGAACGGCATGAAAATGAGCGACCTGATCGTTCAGAACATGACTGCTGATGACGCTGCCACCGCGTTCATCGCTGGCCGAGTACCAGCTGCCGTGACCTGGGAACCCCATCTGTCGATGGTCCGTGACAAGCAACAAGGCAAGGTGCTGATCGACAGCAGTTCCACCCCCGGCGTCATTGTCGATGTGGTAGCGCTCAACTGCGCGGTCATTGAAAAGCAACCGCAAGACGTCAAAGCGTTGGTCGCCGGTTTATACAAAGCTGTGCAGTACACCCAGGAACATCCCGAAGAGGCCTACAAAATCATGGCCAAGGGTGTCGGCGGTTACCTGTCTGATCCCAAAGAACTGGCTGCCGCCGCCAAGGGCGTGCGCTTCTACGATCAGACTATGAGCGAGAAGCTTCTCGGCTCGCTGGGCAAACCGGGCGACAGCGCGGCGCTGATCAAACTGGCCAACGAAACTGCCAGCGAACTTCAGGGCAAACCCTACAACGTCAGTAATGACGACCTCGTGGACAACCGCTTCGTCACCCCGCTCTAGGAGGTCAGCATGTTCAAGCGAAATTCATGGCTGAGCCGCTGCGTCACGCCCAAGACCGGTCTGCCGGCGCAAATGATATTGAGTGCCAGCGCCATGGCCTGGGTGTTGTTGATCGGGTTATGGGCGGGACTGTCTTACGGCGGCGTGGTGCCGGGCATGTTTCTGCCGACCCCGGGGGCGGTGCTGGACGCCGCGCTGCGTCTGGGGCGCGACGGCACACTGGGGGTGCATGTGTGGGCCAGCCTGGAAGTGGTGATGGTTGGCTTCATCGTCTCGTCGCTGGTGGCAGTGCCCTTGGGTTTGCTGATGGGCAGCTTCCGTATCGTCCAAGCGTTCCTCGAACCCATGGTCAACTTCATTCGCTACCTGCCGGTGACCTCCTTTGTGCCGCTGTTCATCCTGTGGATCGGCATCGGCCTGGAGCAGCGGGTCTCGGTGATCATATTCGGGGTGTTCTTCCAGCAGCTGGTGATGATTGCTGATGTGTCAAAAGGCATATCGAAGGACCTGATCAATGCCTCCTACACCCTCGGCTCGAGCCGTCGCGATGCAGTGTTGCATGTCATCGCTCCGGCCTCGCTGCCGGGTGTGCTCGATACCCTGCGGGTCACCATGGGCTGGGCCTGGACCTATCTGGTCGTCGCCGAACTGGTGGCGGCCTCCAGTGGCCTGGGTTACCTGAGTCTGAAAGCCATGCGCGGCTTTCAGGTGGATGTGATCTTCCTGGCGATCGCGATCATCGGTCTGTTGGGCCTGATCACCGATCAACTGTTCCGCTTCCTTCGCTTGAGGATCGCCGCATGGGCTCAGTAACCGCTGCCAATCATCGCTTCGTCACCCCCGCTGCCACCCCGGTACAGGCCGCGCCACGGTTGCAAGTGGACAAGGTCAGCCTGCGCTACCAGAAGCCCGACGGCGGCATCTTCACCGCGCTGGAAAAGGTCTCGTTTGAAGTGCCGGACCAGCAATTCGCGGTGCTGGTGGGGCCGTCGGGCTGCGGCAAATCCAGCCTGCTGTACCTGACGGCCGGCCTGGCCGAACCCACGGAGGGGGAGATCTACGTGGGTGGTCAGCAAGTCGAAGGCCCCGGCGCCGATCGCGGCATGGTATTCCAGAGCTACACCTTGTTCCCGTGGCTGACGGTGCGGCAAAACGTCGAATTCGGCCTCAAACGTCGCGGCATGCCCGCTGCCCAGCGCAAGGAAATCGTCGACTACTACGTGAACGAAGTCGGCCTGACGAGCTTCGCCGACAACTATGCCAAGCAACTCTCCGGCGGCATGATGCAGCGCGTAGCCATCGCCCGCGCCCTGGCCAACGACCCGCAAATCCTGCTGATGGACGAACCCTTCGGTGCCCTCGACAGCCAGACCCGCTTGCAAATGCAGCAACTGTTGCTGCGGGTGTGGGGCAACAGCAAAAAGACCGTGCTGTTTGTCACCCACGACATCGACGAAGCCATCCTCCTGGGCGACCGGGTGTACGTCATGGGCGCAAAGCCCGGGCGAATCAAAAAAATCCTCGACGTACCCATCGACCGCCCGCGCACCCTGGACATGGTCATGGAGCGCTCGTTCATCGAAATGAAACGCGAGATATTCGGCTTGCTGCATGATGAGCTGGAGGAAGCGCACTGATCGGCTGCCCGCCAAGTACACGCATTGATCGTTCCCACGCTCTGCGTGGGAATGCCTCTGGGGACGCTCCGCGTCCCGTGACGCAAAGCGTCATAGCTGCATACCCACGCGGCAGCATGGGAACAATCATCAAATTCAACCGCAAGAAACGTAGTTCTTGCGGTTGAACCACAAATTATTGTGAATACGTCCTCTGACAAAGATGAACGATCGCCTTCACCGTCCAGCGACGTCTGAAGTGCCTGTCGGATCAAGGAGTCACCCATGTCGTACGTATTCAAACTGATGAACTCGCCCGTCGGCACACTCACCCTGGTGGCCAAGGGCAACAAACTCTGCGCCATCCTCTGGGAGAACGACAAACCCAACCGGGTTCGCTTCACCACCCTGCAAGAAGATATCCACAGCCCGGTGTTGCTGGAGGCCGAGCGCCAACTCAACGAGTACTTCGCGGGCAACCGCAACCGCTTTGAGCTGGAGCTCGACTTTGCCGGCACTGACTTCCAGCAAAAGGTCTGGCAGGCGTTGCTGACCATCCCGTTCGGCGAAACCCGCAGTTACAGTCAAATCGCCGTGCAAATCGGCAATCCAAAGGCGGTTCGAGCGGTTGGCGCTGCAAATGGAAGAAACCCGATCTCAATTGTCGCGCCTTGCCATCGCGTCATCGGTGCATCGGGTGCTCTCACGGGATTTGCAGGTGGGCTCGGAGCCAAAAAGTTTCTGCTTACATTGGAAGGTGAAGACAGGTTTGAGCTCGCACTTTGACTGTTCAGCCTCTTCGCGGGCAAGCCTCGCTCCTACGAGTATCAGACGGTCCCACAATTCTGGCCCGACGCAAATCTCATGTAGGAGCGAGGCTTGCCCGCGAAGACTCTGGATCAGGCAACTCATCTTTTGTGCCAGAATCGCCCCCATCACTGATTTCCGAGCATGCCCCCGATGTCCCAGCCCCCCGCCCTTATCCGCGAAACCTTCCCCGTCGGCCCGTTGCAGTGCAACTGCACGATCATCGGCGACCCGATCACGAAAAAGGCTATCGTCGTCGATCCGGGTGGCAATCATGAGTTGATCCTGGCGCGGCTCGATGCGTTGGGCCTGAAGGTGGTGAGCATTATCCATACCCACGCCCATCTCGATCATTTCCTCGCCTCCGGTCAATTGAAGGAAAAAACCGGCGCCACCTTACATCTGCATAAAGAAGATCAGTTCCTCTGGGACAACCTGGAGATGCAGTGCAGCATGTTCGGCGTGCCTTACACGCCAGTCCCGTCGCCGGATCGCTGGTTGGCGGATGACGAAGAGCTGGCCTGTGGCTGCGGCGTTGCGCTGCACACGCCCGGTCATACGCCAGGTTCCATGAGCTTTTGGTTTTCTGAGGCTAAGCTGCTGATTGCCGGTGACACGCTGTTTCGTCGCGGAGTGGGGCGTACGGACTTGTGGGGCGGCGATCAGGCGACCATCGTGCGCTCGATCAAGCAGCGTCTGTATACCCTGGACGAGGAGGCGACGGTGGTTGCCGGGCATGGTCCCGATACCCGTCTGGGTGATGAAATGCGGGAAAACCCTTTTGTGCGAGCCTGATTTTCTGGCGTGGACAGGCTTACGGAATTTTTACCGTCGGTCGTGTTCCAACGCCAGCACGGGTCTATTGCCAACGTCCGTTGCACCACAGAATGCAAAAAAGTAGGAGCTTTCCATGTTCACCTCGCGTCGTTTGATTATTGTCGCTACTGCCGTGGCCTTGTTGTCTGGCTGTGCGAACCAGAACCCGTATGACAACCAGGGTCAGGCCGACAGCTCCACAGGCTCCACGGGCATGAGCAAAACTGCCAAATACGGTGGTTTGGGAGCCTTGGCCGGTGCGCTGGCCGGTGCTGCCATCGACCACAATAACCGTGGCAAGGGCGCGCTGATTGGCGCCGCCGTGGTGGGTGCATCCGCCGCCGGCTATGGTTACTACGCGGATCAGCAGGAAAAGAAACTGCGTGCCAGCATGGCCAACACCGGTGTAGAAGTGCAGCGCCAGGGTGATCAGATCAAGCTGATCATGCCGGGCAACATCACCTTCGGCACCGATTCGGCGAACATCGCCCCGAGCTTTTATCAGCCGCTGAACAACCTGGCCGGCTCCCTCAAGGAGTTCAACCAGAATCAGATCGAGATCGTGGGTTACACCGACAGCACCGGCGGCCGTCAGCACAACATGGACTTGTCGCAGCGTCGCGCTCAAAGCGTAGCAACCTACCTGACGTCCCAGGGTGTCAGCGGTGCCAACCTGTCGGCTCGCGGTGCCGGTCCGGATGGCCCGATCGCCAGCAACGCCGACGTCAACGGCCGTGCCCAGAACCGTCGGGTAGAGGTCAACCTCAAACCGATTCCTGGTCAGCAGTATCAGCAGCAAGGTCAGCAGCAAGGCCAGCAATATCAGCAATAAGCCCTGACGCTCAGGTACAAAAAAGCCCGCCCGATCTTCAATAGATCGGGCGGGCTTTTTTTACGCTTGAACCCTGATTATTTCTTCAGGCCGTAATGCTCATCGAGCATGCCGGGAGCGTTCGGCGATTTTGGCGCGTAATCTTTCGGCGCTTCCTGGCTGCGCGGTGGTGTCAGACGTTCCCGTGGCGCTTGTACCGAATCGGCGTGCAGAGCGGCCAGCAAGCGTTGGCGAGTCAGTTCGTCCAGGGCCAGACGGTTGGCGCCCTCGGCGAGATGCTCTTGTACGTCCTGATAGCTCTGAGTGAGCTTCTGTACCAAAGCTGCGGTGCTGTTGAAGTGGGTGACCACTTCATTTTGATAACTGTCAAAACGTTCCTGAATATCATCCAGCTGACGCTGCGTGCGGTTAGGCGCGGCATTGGGCAGCAGGCGAGCGACCAGGAATCCAATGACGACACCGGCAACCAGGGCAAGAGTCGGCAACAACCAAACTAAGAGCGAGTGTTCCACGAGTCCTTCCTCTATAAACGGCTTTGCTTTACGTTAACGGCTCGGACCTGCGCTGTATACCGCGACGAGATCGCAATCATGCCAGGCACAGACTTTTAGCTAGACGAGTCGACCCAATTCGAGGTCACGGAGTTCCTTCCTTGCTTATGCGCGAAACCCCTGTATTTATCGATGGCCCGGTTGGTCAATTGGAAGCCTTGCACCTGGATCAGCCCGACGCCCGTGGCCTGGCACTGATCTGTCACCCGAATCCGGTGCAGGGTGGCACCATGCTCAATAAAGTTGTTTCGACCCTGCAGCGCACCGCGCGTGATGCTGGCTTGATCACCCTGCGCTTCAACTATCGTGGCGTTGGCGCCAGCGCTGGCAGCCATGACATGGGCTGCGGTGAAGTCGATGATGCACTGGCGGCGGCACAATGGTTTCGGGCCCGGCATCCTGAGCTGCCCATCACCCTGTTCGGTTTTTCCTTCGGCGGTTTCGTCGCGGCCAGCCTTGGTGGTCGCCTGGAAGCCAAGGGTGAAACACTGGCTCACTTGTTCATGGTCGCGCCTGCGGTCATGCGTCTGGGCGATCAGGATCAGTTGCCGCAAAACTGTCCGCTGACCCTGATTCAGCCAGAAACCGACGAAGTGATCGATCCGCAACTGGTCTACGACTGGTCCGATGCCCTTGATCGTCCCCATGAGCTGCTGAAAGTGGCAGAATGCGGACACTTTTTTCACGGCAAGCTGACGGACCTCAAAGATCTGATACTGCCGCGCCTTTCGAATTGATTGCAGTCTGACAAGCGATTACCCATGACTACTCGTACGCGTATCCTCACCGGCATCACCACCACCGGCACGCCGCACCTGGGCAACTATGCCGGGGCCATCCGTCCGGCGATCGTTGCCAGCCGCGACAGCAATGCCGATTCGTTCTACTTCCTGGCCGACTACCACGCCCTGATCAAATGCGATGACCCGCTGCGCATCCAGCGCTCGCGTCTGGAAATCGCCGCGACCTGGCTGGCCGGTGGTCTGGATGTGGATCGGGTAACGTTCTATCGCCAGTCCGATATCCCGGAAATCCCTGAGCTGACCTGGCTGCTGACCTGCGTCGCGGCCAAGGGCCTGCTCAACCGCGCCCACGCCTACAAGGCCTCGGTGGACAAAAACGTCGAAACCGGTGAAGACCCGGATGCCGGTATCACCATGGGCTTGTACAGCTACCCGGTGCTGATGGCGGCGGACATTCTGATGTTCAACGCACACAAGGTGCCGGTCGGTCGCGATCAGATCCAGCACGTAGAAATGGCTCGCGACATCGGCCAGCGCTTCAACCACCTGTTCGGCCAGGGCAAAGAATTTTTCACCATGCCCGAGGCACTGATCGAAGAGAGCGTGGCCACACTGCCAGGTCTCGACGGCCGGAAGATGTCCAAAAGCTACGACAACACCATACCGTTGTTCAGCAGCGTCAAGGAAATGAAGGACGCCATTTCGCGGATCGTCACCGACTCCCGCGCCCCCGGTGAAGCCAAAGACCCGGACAACTCGCACCTGTTCACCTTGTTCCAGGCCTTCGCCACGCCGGCGCAGTCCGACGAATTTCGCAGCGAACTGCTGCAGGGGCTGGGTTGGGGTGAAGCAAAAAATCGTCTGTTCCAACTGCTCGACAACGAGCTGGGCGAATCCCGCGAGCGCTATTACCAGTTGATCGAGCGTCCGGCGGATCTGGAAGACATCCTCCAGGCCGGTGCCAGGAAGGCGCGCGCCATTGCGATGCCATTCCTCAATGAGCTGCGTGAAGCGGTTGGCCTGCGTTCTTTCGTCAATCAGGTGCAAGTCACCACGACCACCAAGAAGAAAGCTGCGAAAGCCGCGCGCTTCGTCAGTTTTCGTGAAGACGACGGCAGTTTCCGCTTCCGTCTGCTGGCGGCTGATGGTGAGCAACTGCTGCTGTCGCGCAACTTTGCCGACGGTAAGGCAGCAGGCGCAGTGACCAAGCAACTGCAAGCCGGTCAGGCACTGGACCTGCGTAGCGACAACCTGAGCTTCAGTGTCTGGCTGGAAGGCGAGTGCGTGGCAGACAGCCCGACCTTCGCTGACAGCGCTGCTCGCGATGCTGCCATCGACGCCTTGCGGGTTGCTCTGACACCTGCGCAGGACTAATCGGAGGTCTGCCCGACTAAGGGTTGATTGCCATTCTCAAGGGCCGTCGCTACAGTGACGGCCCGTTTTTGTTGCCTTGCTAACGAATTATGAACCCCCTAGAACGATATCAAGCTGATCTGAAACGCCCGGAATTTTTCCATGATGCCGCCCAGGAAACTGCGGTACGTCATTTGCAACGCCTGTACGACGATCTGGTCGCGGCTTCGCATAGCAAGCCGGGCCTGTTCGGTAAACTGTTTGGCAAAAAAGATCAGGCGCCGGTCAAGGGGCTGTACTTCTGGGGTGGCGTCGGCCGCGGCAAGACCTATCTGGTCGATACCTTCTTCGAAGCCCTGCCGTTCAAGGAAAAGGTCCGCACTCACTTCCACCGCTTCATGAAGCGCGTGCACGAAGAGATGAAGACCCTCAGCGGCGAGAAAAACCCGCTGACCATCATCGCCAAGCGCTTCTCCGACGAAGCACGGGTGATCTGTTTCGATGAGTTCTTCGTTTCCGACATCACCGACGCCATGATTCTTGGCACGTTGATGGAAGAGCTGTTCAAGAATGGTGTAACGCTTGTTGCCACCTCGAACATCGTCCCGGACGGTCTGTACAAAGATGGTCTGCAACGTGCGCGCTTCTTGCCGGCTATCGCCCTGATCAAGCAGAACACCGATATTGTCAACGTCGACAGCGGCGTCGATTATCGCCTGCGTCATCTCGAACAGGCCGAGCTGTTCCACTACCCGCTGGACAAAGCGGCCAACGAAAGCCTGCGCAAGAGCTTCCGTGCCCTGACTCCGGAATGCACTCAGGCCGTCGAAAACGATGTGCTGATGATTGAAAACCGCGAAATCCGTGCCTTGCGCACCTGCGATGACGTGGCCTGGTTCGACTTCCGCGAACTCTGCGACGGCCCTCGCAGCCAGAACGACTACATCGAGCTGGGCAAGATCTTCCACGCCGTGCTGCTCAGTGGC
The DNA here is from genome assembly GCF_059421425.1 of Pseudomonas sp. GW821-FHT02H09. Classification (NCBI taxonomy): domain Bacteria; kingdom Pseudomonadati; phylum Pseudomonadota; class Gammaproteobacteria; order Pseudomonadales; family Pseudomonadaceae; genus Pseudomonas; species Pseudomonas sp. GW821-FHT02H09. The sequence continues at coordinate 193,661 of NZ_JBWKVA010000006.1, read as the reverse complement.
GTCGAGCAGATGACCGTCACCACCGACGACATCGCCCGACGCTTCATCAACATGGTCGACGAGTTCTACGACCGTAACGTCAAGCTGATCATCTCCGCTGAAGTCGAGCTCAAGGACCTCTACACCGGCGGTCGCTTGAACTTCGAGTTCCAGCGCACCCTCAGCCGTTTGCTGGAAATGCAGTCCCACGAATTTCTGTCGCGGGCGCACAAGCCGTAGGACGTTTCCGAAAATAAAAAAGGGCCTGCATTGCAGGCCCTTTTTTGTGCTGTGCGTCGCTCCAACTGATCGTTCCCACACAGAGCGTGGGAACGATCAGCTTGTTGGCTGGTGCTATGCCGCCTGCTGAAACTGCTGCCGATACTGATTCGGCGACAGCTCGGTGTGCTGGCGGAACAATCGAGCGAAGAAGCTGGCATCGTCATAGCCGACTTCATAGCTGATGGTCTTGATGCTTTTGCGGCTGGCCGAGAGCAGGCCCTTGGCGGTTTCGATGCGCAGGCGTTGCAGGTAGTGCAGCGGCTTGTCGCCGGTGGCGGTCTGGAAACGGCGCATGAAGTTGCGGATGCTCATCCCGTGTTCGCGGGCGACGTCCTCGAAGCGGAACTTGTCGGCGAAGTGTTCTTCGAGCCAGTGCTGGATCTGCAGGATGATCACGTCCTGGTGCAGTTTTTGCCCGCCGAAACCGATTCGGCCGGGGGCGTAGCTGCGTTGCACTTCGTAGAGAATGTCCCGGGCCACGGCCTGGGCGACGTTGGCGCCGCAGAAGCGCTCGATCAGGTAGATATAAAGGTCGCAGGCCGACGTGGTGCCGCCAGCGCAGTACAGGTTGTCGGCGTCGGTCAGGTGCTTGTCCTGATTGAGCTGGACCTTTGGGAAGCGTTCGCTGAAGGCATTGAAGAAGCGCCAGTAGGTGGTCGCTTCCTTGCCGTCGAGCAAGCCGGCTTCGGCAAGCCAGAACACTCCGGTGGCTTCGCCGCAGAGCACGGCACCGCGTGCGTGTTGTTCGCGCAGCCATGGCATCACTTGTGGATAACGCTGGCAGAGCGTTTCGAAGTCGTCCCAGAAGGCCGGGAGGATGATCACGTCGGTATTTTCCAGGCCGCCGTCCACCGGCAAAATCACATCGCTGAAGCTACACACCGATTGTCCATCGGGGCTGACCAGACGGGTTTCGAATGCCGGGGTCAGGCCGTGGCCGAGTTGTTTGCCATAACGCAGGCTGGCCAGATGGAAGAAATCCTTGGCTTGCATGAGGGTTGACGCAAAAACCCGATCAATAGCCAGGATGCTGACACGCCGTAGGGGCGTGGAGAGTTGGATAGACATAATTCAATTATTCTTATAGGGGAAAGTGGTCACCAAACGGCTGGATCGTCTTATTTTTTGTCGGATGTGTCCAGTGTCCTGTGATGGATAGGCGGCATAGGCTCTGTGAGTCAATCCCGGCTAACAATAATTACAGGTGTGTGCATGATCCCCAGAACCTTGTTCAGTTCCGAGCACGAACTCTTTCGCGACAGCGTACGTACCTTTCTCGAAAAAGAGGCTGTTCCGTTCCATGCGCAGTGGGAAAAGCAGGGGTACGTCGATCGCAAACTGTGGAACAAGGCGGGGGAGGCGGGGATGCTCTGCTCGCATCTGCCGGAAGAATATGGTGGGCTAGGAGCTGATTTCCTCTATAGCGCGGTGGTGATCGAAGAGGTTGGTCGTCTCGGGTTGACCGGCATAGGCTTTTCGCTGCATTCGGACATCGTTGCTCCGTACATCCTGCATTACGGCAGTGAAGCCTTGAAGCACAAATACCTGCCAAAACTGGTTTCCGGCGAGATGGTCACGGCCATTGCCATGACCGAGCCAGGCGCCGGTTCCGACCTGCAAGGGGTGAAGACTACCGCGGTGCTGGACGGTGACGAGTACGTGATCAATGGCTCGAAAACGTTCATCACCAATGGGTTTCTTGCCGATCTGGTGATTGTCGTGGCCAAGACCGACCCCAAGGCCGGAGCCAAAGGTACCAGTCTATTCCTGGTGGAGGCGCAGACCCCGGGCTTCGCCAAGGGAAAGCGTCTGGAAAAGGTCGGCATGAAGGCCCAGGATACCTCGGAGCTGTTCTTCCAGGACGTGCGCGTACCCAAGGAGAACCTGTTGGGGCAGGCCGGGATGGGCTTCGCCTATCTGATGCAGGAGTTGCCCCAGGAGCGCCTGACGGTTGCCATAGGCGGTCTGGCGTCGGCCGAGGCGGCGTTGCAGTGGACCCTGGAATACACTCGCGAGCGCAAGGCATTCGGCAAGGCGATCGCTGATTTTCAGAACACCCGCTTCAAGCTGGCTGAGATGGCCACTGAAATACAGATCGGCCGGGTCTTCGTCGACCGCTGCCTAGAGCTGCACCTGCAAGGCAAGCTGGACGTGCCGACGGCGGCGATGGCCAAGTACTGGGGCACTGACCTGCAATGCAAAGTGCTCGACGAATGCGTGCAGTTGCATGGTGGTTACGGCTTCATGTGGGAATACCCTATCGCTCGCGCCTGGGCGGATGCGCGCGTGCAGCGGATCTATGCGGGGACCAACGAGATCATGAAAGAGATTATTGCGCGGTCTTTATAACGATCATTCCCACGCTCCGCGTGGGAATGCATCCCGTGACGCTCTGCGTCACATTCAGAAGTGGACGCGGAGCATCCATGGCGGCATTCCCACGCGGAGCGTGGGAACGATCAGTGCTGAAAATTATGGCGCCGGGTTAGGGTGATCCTTGTGAATCGCCTCAATCCCTGCCAGGACTTCATCCGACAGCTTCAAATCGACACTGGCGATGTTGCTGTCCAGTTGCTCAAGGGTGGTGGCGCCAATGATGTTGCTGGTCACGAACGGCTGCTGGGTCACATACGCCAGGGCCATTTGCGCCGGATCCAGGCCGTGTTCGCGAGCCAGGGCGACATAACGGCTGCAAGCGGCTTCCGACTGTGGATTGAAGTAGCGGCTGAAGCGGCTGTAAAGGCTCAAGCGACCTTTGGCCGGGCGTGCCCCGCCTTCATACTTGCCAGAGAGGAAGCCGAATGCCAGCGGCGAATAAGCCAACAGCCCGCACTGTTCGCGGATGGCGATTTCCGCCAGGCCCACTTCAAAGCTGCGGTTGAGCAGGTTGTACGGGTTCTGGATCGACACCGCTCGCGGCCAGCCGCGGCTTTCGGCCAACGCAAGGAATTTCATTGCGCCCCACGGGGTTTCGTTGGACAGGCCAATATGGCGGATCTTGCCAGCCTTGACCTGCTCGTCCAGCGCTTCAAGGATTTCCTCCAGTGGGGTGAAGTCTTCATTGGCCTTGTGCTTGTAGCCCAGTTGACCGAAGAAGTTGGTGCTGCGCTCGGGCCAGTGCAATTGATAAAGGTCGATCCAGTCGGTCTGCAAGCGCTTGAGGCTGGCATCCAGCGCTTCAACGATGTGCTTGCGGTTGTGCTTGAGCTGGCCGCCGCGAATGTAGTCGATTCCGTTGCCGGGGCCGGCGATCTTGCTGGCGAGCACCCAGTCGGCACGATCGCCGCGAGTCTTGAACCAGTTGCCGATATAACGCTCGGTGCTGGCATAGGTTTCGGCTTTTGGCGGCACCGGGTACATCTCGGCGGTGTCGATGAAATTGATCCCGGCACTCTTGGCCCGTTCGATCTGGGCAAAGGCCTCAGACTCGCTGTTTTGCTCGCCCCAGGTCATGGTCCCGAGACAGATGGCGCTCACATTCAGATCGGTTCGGCCTAGCTTGCGATAATCCATCGGGTGCTCCTTGGGCAAAACAATCATAAAAGCAGGTTGAAAATCTTTTCGCAATCTGCATAATTACGCACCTCTTTCTGCAGTGGAAGTGATGCGCCGCCGCCGAAGAATCTTGCCGTTGAACGGACGCGCCGACCCGAGCCCCCGAAAGCGTCTGTATCCGGCTGCCTTTGACTTGTCAAAGTACGCACTATTCAGTAAGATCCGCCGTCTAATTTACAGGGCGGCCCCTGAGGCTATAAAGAATGAAAACTTTTACTGCTAAACCGGAAACAGTAAAGCGCGACTGGTTTGTCGTCGACGCTGCTGGTCAGACCCTGGGTCGTCTGGCCACCGAAATCGCGAGCCGTCTGCGTGGCAAGCACAAGCCTGAGTACACTCCTCACGTTGACACTGGCGACTACATCGTCGTTATCAACGCCGAGCAGATCCGTGTTACCGGTGCTAAAACCACTGACAAAATGTACTACTCCCACTCCGGTTTCCCGGGCGGCATCAAGTCGATCAACTTTGAAAAACTGATCGCCAAGGCCCCTGAGCGCGTGATCGAGACCGCGGTCAAAGGCATGCTGCCGAAGAACCCGCTGGGTCGCGACATGTACCGTAAGCTGAAAGTCTATGCGGGCGCTGTACACCCTCATACTGCTCAGCAGCCCCAAGAACTGAAGATTTAACGGAATAGTTCATTATGTCGGCGACTCAAAATTACGGCACTGGCCGTCGCAAGACCGCAACCGCACGCGTTTTCCTGCGTCCGGGCACTGGTAACATCTCCATCAACAACCGTTCCCTGGATAATTTCTTCGGTCGCGAAACTGCCCGCATGGTAGTTCGTCAGCCGCTGGAATTGACTGAGACTGTCGAGAAATTCGACATCTACGTCACCGTGATCGGTGGTGGTGTGAGTGGTCAAGCTGGCGCAATCCGCCACGGTATCACTCGCGCTCTGATGCAGTACGACGAAACTCTGCGTGGTGCTCTGCGCAAAGCCGGTTTCGTTACTCGCGATGCACGTGAAGTTGAACGTAAGAAAGTTGGTCTGCGTAAAGCGCGTAAGCGTCCGCAGTACTCGAAGCGTTAATTCGCTTTTGCGTTCAAAAGCGCCCAGTTTCCTCACGGAGCTGGGCGTTTTTTATGGGCGATGTTTTTTAGTGTGACAACTTGCCACATCCGTAGACCCCCTATACTACAAGGCTTGCCGCTGGGTCAGGATGGTAATTACCTTGTCAGAATAGGGGCTTTTCTTTACCATTCTGCAAAATTTTTATAAGTTCAGATTTTTACTTAGTAGATGCCTGATTTAACAGGCCACAAAGCTGATGGGAGAGGACTGAATGAGCAATGACGGCGTGAATGCAGGCCGGCGTCGCTTCCTTGTAGCAGCCACATCCGTTGTGGGTGCTGCAGGAGCGGTGGGGGCTGCGGTCCCGTTCGTGGGGTCGTGGTTTCCCAGTGCCAAGGCGAAAGCCGCAGGTGCACCGGTGAAAGTGAATATCAGCAAGATCGATCCAGGCCAGCAGATGATTGCTGAGTGGCGCGGTCAGCCGGTATTCATCGTCCGCCGTACCGAGGAAATCCTTGGGAATCTTAAAAAGATCGAGGGGCAGCTGGTTGACCCGACCTCCAAGAACTCTACGCAACCGACCTATGTCGACCCGCAAACGCGGTCGATCAAGCCAGAAGTTCTGCTGCTGATCGGTATCTGCACACACTTGGGCTGTTCACCGACCTTCCGTCCGGAAGTGGCGCCAGCGGATCTGGGTAAGGATTGGGTGGGTGGCTATTTCTGCCCTTGCCACGGTTCTCACTACGATCTGGCCGGCCGCGTCTACAAGTCGCAACCTGCGCCGCTGAATCTGCCAGTACCACCGCATTCCTATGAGTCGGACAGTGTCGTTGTCATTGGCGTCGATACGGAGAAGGCGTGATGAGCAAATTCATGGATTGGATTGATGCACGCTTTCCCGCAACCAAAATGTGGGAAGACCACCTCAGCAAGTACTACGCCCCGAAGAACTTCAACTTCTTCTATTTCTTTGGCTCCCTGGCACTGCTGGTTCTGGTTAACCAGATCGTTACCGGTGTCTGGCTGACCATGAGCTACAACCCATCGGCAGAAGAAGCATTTGCTTCCGTCGAATACATCATGCGCGACGTCGAGTATGGCTCGATCCTGCGTCTGCTGCACTCCACCGGCGCTTCGGCGTTCTTTATCGTGGTCTATCTGCACATGTTCCGTGGCTTGCTCTACGGTTCGTATCAGAAGCCGCGTGAGCTGGTGTGGGTATTTGGCATGCTGATCTACCTGGCACTGATGGCTGAAGCCTTCATGGGCTACCTGCTGCCTTGGGGCCAGATGTCGTACTGGGGTGCTCAGGTGATCATCTCGCTGTTCGGTGCGATTCCGGTCATCGGCAACGACCTGACCCAGTGGATTCGTGGCGACTACCTGATTTCGGGTATTACCCTGAACCGCTTCTTCGCCCTGCACGTTGTCGCCTTGCCGATCGTGATTCTCGGTCTGGTGGTGCTGCACGTTCTGGCACTGCACGAAGTCGGTTCGAACAACCCTGACGGCGTGGACATCAAGAAGCACAAAGACGAAAACGGCGTACCGCTGGATGGCATTGCTTTCCACCCGTACTACACCGTGAAAGATATCGTCGGCGTGGTGGTGTTCCTGTTCATCTTCTGCTCGATCGTGTTCTTCTTCCCGGAAATGGGCGGCTACTTCCTCGAGAAGCCGAACTTCGAAGTGGCTAACGCCTTCAAGACCCCGGAACACATTGCGCCGGTTTGGTACTTCACGCCGTTCTACGCGATCCTGCGTGCGATTCCCGACAAGCTCCTGGGCGTTGTCGCCATGGGTGCTTCGATTGCCTTGCTGTTCGTCCTGCCCTGGCTCGATCGTAGTCCGGTCAAGTCCATGCGCTACAAGGGCTGGCTGAGCAGGATCTGGTTGTGGGTCTTCTGTATCGCCTTCGTGATTCTTGGCTGGCTGGGTGTCATGGCGCCAACTCCGGAACGTACGTTGCTGTCGCAGGTATGTACCTTCCTGTACTTCGCCTACTTCATTCTGATGCCGTTCTACACCAGGCTCGAGAAGACCAAACCGGTTCCGGAAAGGGTGACTGGCTGATGAAAAAGCTATTTGCTGTACTGATTCTTGCTGCTATGCCTGTATTGTCCTTCGCGGCCGAACATGGTGGTCCTGAGCTGGAAAAGGTCGATATCGACGTCTCCGACAAGGCTGCAATGCAGGATGGCGCGCGTACGTTCGCCAACTACTGCATGGGGTGCCACAGTGCCAAGTTCCAGCGCTATGAGCGCGTCGCCGACGATCTGGGTATTCCTCATGATCTGATGCTCAAGAACCTGGTGCTCACTGGCGCCAAGATCGGTGACCACATGAGCACTGGCATGCAGCCTGCTGACGCAAAAGCCTGGTTCGGTGCGGCTCCGCCCGACCTGACCCTGGTGGCTCGCGTTCGAGGTACTGACTGGCTCTACGGCTACCTGCGTTCTTTCTACGAAGATCCGGCACGCCCTTGGGGTGTGAACAACAAGGTATTCCCGAATGTCGGTATGCCTAACGTTCTGGCGGGGCTGCAAGGCCGTCAGGTCGTAGGCTGCAAACAAGTTCAAATCGTCGAAAACGGCAAGAAGCAATTCGATCCGCTGACTGGTACGCCTTTGACTCATGAAGCGTGCGATCAGCTGACGGTATTGCCGAAAACCGGCACACTGAACCAAGAGCAGTTCGACGAGAAGGTCAAGAATCTGGTGACCTTCCTGGCCTATTCGGCCAACCCGGTGAAGCTGCAGCATCAGCGCATCGGTACGTACGTGTTACTCTACCTGGCCTTCTTCTTCGTATTTGCTTATCTGCTCAAGCGCGAATACTGGAAGGACGTTCATTGATAGAGCTGTAAGTAATTGCTGTTAATCGTGCGCGCCCAGGGGCGTCTCTAAACGTGTAACGTGTCTGGATCATCCAGGCGTTACGGGAGGCGCCCTTTGGGCGCGCTCGTTTTTCTGCTCCCGATTATTTCAACAAGCGAGGAGGACCGCCATGGGCGTGACCAATCGGTTGGCCTGTTACTCCGACCCCGCCGACCACTATTCCCACCGAGTACGCATCGTGCTCGCAGAGAAGGGTGTCAGCGCCGAGATCATTTCTGTAGAGACGGGACGTCATCCGCCAAAGCTGATCGAGGTGAACCCTTACGGCAGCTTGCCCACCCTGGTCGATCGCGATCTGGCGTTGTGGGAGTCAACCGTGGTGATGGAATATCTGGATGAGCGTTACCCTCATCCGCCATTGCTGCCGGTTTATCCGGTGGCACGTGCCAATAGCCGTTTGCTGATTCATCGCATTCAGCGCGATTGGTGTGGGCTGGTGGATCTGATTCTGGATCCGCGCAGTAAAGAAGCCGCTCGCGTACAGGCTCGTAAAGAGTTGCGCGAAAGCCTCACCGGTGTTTCGCCACTGTTCGCCGACAAGCCGTTTTTCCTCAGTGAGGAACAAAGTCTGGTCGATTGCTGCCTATTGCCAATACTCTGGCGTTTACCGATTCTAGGTATTGAATTGCCGCGGCCAGCCAAGCCGCTGCTTGACTATATGGAGCGTCAGTTTGCGCGTGAGGCTTTCCAGGCGAGTCTGTCTGGTGTCGAACGCGATATGCGCTAAGGCTTAAGGAGCCGCTATGAACTCCAGTCGACCTTATTTGGTCCGCGCGCTCTATGAGTGGATTGTGGACAACGATTGCACCCCGCACATACTGGTCAATTCCGAGTACCCGTCAGTGCAGGTGCCTCAGGGCTTTGCCAGTGACGGACAGATTGTCCTGAACGTATCGCCCAGTGCTGTGAGGCATTTGCACATGGATAACGATGCGGTCAGCTTCGAAGGGCGTTTCGGCGGTGTGCCGCACACGCTTTACGTGCCTATAGCCGCCATCCTGGGCATTTATGCTCGCGAGAACGGCCAAGGCATGGTCTTCGATCTGGAATCGTCTATAGAGGACGATGACGAGGTTGAGCCGGATGATGACGGTTCGCCACCTGACAGCGAGCCACCGCGTCCAAGCGGTCGGCCAAGCCTGAAAGTGGTCAAGTAATAAAAAAGGCGATCCGCAAGGATCGCCTTTTTTATTACTGTAGGAGCACGGCTTGCCGGCGATGGCGATCTTCAGGACGCTATCGCCGGCAAGCCGTGCTCCTACAGGGCGATGGCGATCTTCAGGGCGCTATCGCCGGCAAGCCGTGCTCCTACAGGGTGATGGCGATCTCAAGGACGTCATCGCCAGCAAGTCGGTGCGCAGATATCAGTCGATGTACTCGAACAACTTCACGATCTTCTGCACGCCGGAAACGCCCTGCACCAGGTTGGTGGCCTGGGCGGCTTCCTGTTTGGTTACCAGTCCCAGCAGATAGACGATGCCATTCTCGGTCACGACTTTGATGCGCGAGCCAGGAATGCTGGCGTCGGTAAGCATCTGGGTCTTGATCTTGGTCGTCAGCCAGGTGTCGTTCTGGCGCGCCAGGAGCGAGGAGGGCTGCAGAATTTGTAGCTCGTTGTGCACTGTCTTCACACGCTGGACAGAGCTGGCGGCTTGTTCGGCCTGGGCCTTGAGGTCGGCGCGCGGAGTCTGTCCGGCCAGCAGGACGACGCCGTTGAAGCTGGTGACGACGATGTGCGAGTTGTTGTCCAGGTCCGGATTGGCCTTGGCGACGTTCACGCCGACCTTGGTTTCGATCAAGGAATCGTCGATCTTGCTGCCGATGGTGCGGGTGCCGCGATCATCTTCAATGGGTTTTTCGCGGCTGGCGCTAACCATCGTGGTGCAGCCGCTGATGCTCAGGCATAGAGTCAAGGCCAGTAGGCCGAGGCGATTAGGGGTCATTCTTCACTCCCGAACAGTTGGCTGTCGATCAAGTCGCAAAGGCAGTGGATCGCCAGCAGGTGGACTTCCTGAATACGTGCAGTGACATTGGCCGGTACGCGGATTTCGACGTCTTCAGGCAAGAGCAGCGAGGCCATGCCGCCGCCATCGCGTCCCGTCAATGCTACGACAATCATTTCGCGATCGTGTGCGGCCTGGATCGCTTGAATAATGTTCGCCGAGTTGCCGCTGGTAGAAATCGCCAGCAAAACATCGCCAGGTTGGCCGAGGGCGCGGATCTGTTTTGAGAATACTTCGTTGTAGCTATAGTCGTTGGCGATCGAGGTGATCGTCGAGCTGTCGGTGGTCAGTGCGATGGCTGGCAAGCTTGGGCGCTCGCGCTCGAAGCGGTTGAGCAGTTCGGAGGAGAAATGCTGTGCGTCGCCCGCAGAGCCGCCGTTTCCGCACGAGAGCATTTTGCCTTCGTTGAGCAGGGCGTTGACCATCACCTGGCTGGCTTGCTCGATGTGCGGTGCAAGTACGTCCATCGCCTGTTGCTTGGTATCGATACTGGCCTGAAAAAGCTGGCGAATACGGGATTGCATGTCCATCTGTGTGACCTTAAGTAGCGCGGCTTTCCGGCACATGAATGTGCAGCCCGCAAAGCAAAGAGCAAAATTGTTCAGTGAAAGTGTTCGGCTCGGCTTGAGCGCTTCGATCAGCTGTCAAAGGCATTCCGTAGCCAGTTCAAATGAGGTGCTGCGCCGGTGGTGCTGTCTATTGCGACCACATCGAAACGGCAGGGGTGATTGGCCCAGCGCGACTCGCGCAGCAAAAAATACTGCGCGGCGAGTATCAACTTCTGGCGCTTGCGTGCATCGATGCTGCCGAGTGCGCCACCCCATTGCGTGTGTTGTCTATAACGGACTTCAACGAATACTACTGTATCGCCGTCAAGCATGACCAGATCAAGCTCGCCGCGTTTGCACAACCAGTTCTGCGCCAGCAGGCGCAGACCTTGTTGCTGGAGATGCTTGAGCGCCTGGCTTTCCGCATCTTTTCCGCTTTGTTGGCGTGACCTGTCAGGCATCAGTGTGGGGTATCCGGCAGGCGTTGAACCTGGCCGCTGACGAACTGGGCCCAGGGCAGCTGGCGCTGGACGCGTTGTGTCCGGCTCATGCTCAGGCTCCCTGACAGCCCTTCAATGCGGCTGTCTGGCAGTGACTTGAGCTGACCCAGGCGCGGCGCAAGGCGATAGGCATCGACGCCCATTGCGTACAGGCGACCCAGGCTGCCGCCGGCTTGTGGCCATTGTGCAGTCACTTGCTTGCGCAGTGGATCGTTGGCATCCAGCAGCCATGGTGTTTCGCAGAAGCGCACACCATTCATGTCGTTGTACTGGTTTTGATCGCCGCTGGCGCTGAATACGTGCGAGGTGGCGTAAACCGGCACGTCACCTGCGTACTGGAAGTTCAGGGTCGGCTTGATCTGTTGGGCTTGCTGTGGGGTAGTGGCGAGGAAAATGAAATCGATGTCCTGGCGGCGCGAAGGTTGTGCGGTCACCTGCGAACCTACAGTGTTTTGCAGGCTCTTGGCGCGACCTTCACTCTGACGCAGCTGGAACAGGTCGGCAATCTGCTGGGCCAGAGCAACCGGCTGGTCGACGTGTTCGACGCCGATCACGGTACCGCCGTTGGCTTCCCAATCCTGGCGGAAGGCTTTGAGTACGCGATCACCCCATTCACCTTTCGGCACCATGGCGGCAGCGCGATGCAGGCCATCGGCGCGGGCGCGGCGAGACACTTCGCGGGCTTCATCTTCGGCGGCAAGGCCGAACTGGAACAGCTGTGCCGGTCCTTGTTCGCTTTCGCTGTAGTTCAGAGCCAGAGTGGTGATCGGCAGTTGCGCACGAGCGCTGAGTTGTTTGACCAGCGGTTTTTCCAGCGGGCCGATCACCAGTTGCACGCCGTCGGCCTGCGCCTTGCGATAGAAATCGTCCAGCGAGGTCAGGCGCGAACTGTCATAAAACTCGATGCTTGGCGGTTTCTGCCCGGCTTGTTGAGCCTGGTAGTGAGCAGCCACGAAGCCTTCGCGCAGCGCTTTGCCGACCGAGGCCAGCGGGCCGTCCTGTGGCAACAGCAGGGCGATTTTGCTCAGTGGTTGGCTGACCAGTTCCTTGAGCTTGGTCAATGGCAGTGGCAGTTGAATGGCGGCAGGGTGATTAGGGTGCTGCGCGCGCCATTTATCGATGGCGGCTTGTTGTTGTTCCAGAGTGCCGGCGTTTTTCACTGCCAGGGCCAGGCTCATCCAGCCACCGAGATCGTCATTGCTGATGGGTTGCAATTGTTCGGCAGGCAGGGCGGCGATCAGGGCCCAGATCGTTTCGTGGTTTTTACTGGCGGCATCGCCGCTGAGCAACGGGGCGATGAGGGTGCGTTCCCGCGCGGCGGCCAGGGTCTGGCCATCAGCCTCAAGCGCGAGAACGTGTACGCTGTCGGTGCGGATCTGTTGCTCGACCGGCAACTCGCCCAGACGCTGCAGACTTGGGTGGCCCAAAGCTGTCAGCGCCGCCTTGGGCTGGTTGCGGGTCATGGCCAGTTCGGCCGCCAGGGTGCTGGCGAAAACCTGTTGACCAGGCTTGAGTTGTTCCAGCGGGACTTGCGCAAGAATCTGCGCAGCCTGACCGGCCTTGTTTTGGTGATAGGCCAGGTCCGCCGCGCTCAAGCGCAGCAAGGCGGCTTTCTCGGGCGTTTTGTTGGCGGCGGCCTGTTCGAGCAACTGCTCGATACTGGCTTCCGGAGTTCGTGGAAGTTCGCCAAGGCTGGACGAGGGCGAGCTGGCGCAAGCCGCCAGCAGGGCAGCGAGGCAGAGGGCAGAGAACAGCCGCAGGCAAGCGATCATGTAAGTGTTCCTGATACTCGATCAAATTAGCGTGGAATTGTACCCAAGCACTGGCCGGGGCGCGATGTTACTGGCGTTAAACCGTTAAATTAGGTCGTGTAAATGTTGCAGGACTTCGGGAAAGACTGAAAAACGCAGGTCTACAAGGTGTCTGTGGAGCGCATTGCGAAGGCCTCAACAGGCTACAATGGCGCTTTTACCGATCAAGAGGTGTGCGCTTTGACTGCTCCAGGTGCTTTGAATTCCGCTGCTGGCTCGCTTTATGTGGTGGCGACGCCCATCGGCAACCTGGACGACATCAGTGCGCGGGCGCTGAAAATATTGCGCGAGGTGGCATTGATTGCCGCAGAAGACACGCGTCATTCCTTGCGGCTGATGCAGCACTTCGGTATTTCGACACCGCTGGCGGCGTGTCATGAGCACAATGAACGCGACGAAGGCAGTCGTTTCATTACTCGATTACTGGCCGGCGACAACGTGGCGCTGATTTCCGACGCGGGTACGCCGCTGATTTCCGATCCCGGCTACCATCTGGTTCGTCAAGCCCGGGCTGCCGGTATCAATGTGGTGCCTGTGCCGGGCGCCTGCGCGCTGATCGCCGCCTTGTCTGCGGCAGGTTTACCCTCTGATCGTTTTATCTTTGAGGGTTTTCTACCGGCCAAGGCTGTGGGGCGTCGCGCTCGCCTGGAGCTCTTGAAGGAAGAGCCGCGCACACTGATTTTCTACGAAGCCCCGCACCGGATTCTTGAGTGCCTGCAGGATATGGAGCTGGTATTTGGCGCTGGACGTCTGGCGTTGCTGGCTCGGGAGTTGACCAAAACCTTCGAGACACTCAAGGGTTTGCCGCTGGCGGACTTGCGGGCTTTTGTCGAAGGCGACAGCAATCAGCAGCGCGGTGAGTGCGTTGTGCTGGTGGAGGGGTGGTCCACGCCGGTAAGCGACGAGGCGGTCAGTGGCGAGGCGATGCGCATTCTCGATTTGTTGCTAAAAGAGATGCCGCTCAAACGAGCTGCGGCATTGGCGGCGGAAATTACCGGCGAGCGCAAAAATGTCTTGTATCAGGTTGCCCTGGACAAGCAGAAAGGCGAGTAGGTCGCAGGTCGCGGAGTGGCAAAAGGCTTTTAGCGCTTGTTCTTGAGCGGTTCTGCCGTTAATCTTTGCGACGGAGAGTCGATTGGACAGTCGCTGCCCTCTATGAAAATTAGGGGGGGGAGGAAAGTCCGGGCTCCATAGGGCGGAGTGCCAGGTAATGCCTGGGAGGCGTGAGCCTACGGAAAGTGCCACAGAAAATAACCGCCTAAGCACTTCGGTGCCGGTAAGGGTGAAAAGGTGCGGTAAGAGCGCACCGCACGACTGGCAACAGTTCGTGGCTAGGTAAACCCCACTCGGAGCAAGACCAAATAGGGTTCCAAGGCGTGGCCCGCGCTGGAACCGGGTAGGTTGCTAAAGATGTCCAGTGATGGCCATCGTAGACGAATGACTGTCCTCGACAGAACCCGGCTTACAGATCGACTCTCCACCTTTTTCCCTCCCTGCTTGAATCCATAGCAGAAGCGCTTTTGTAATACCAAAAAAATCTTACTCTTAACAAATCACTTTAACTTCTGATCGTAGCTTTATGAGCAGGCTGAAGTTAATGAGTTAAAACATCCGCCAAATTCTTTCTACCCCTCCCTTTAGTCTCCTAAATCTCCGATCTGTAAGGCTTTTCCGTCACTCCGCGCCTTGACGGTGTGGTGGGCGCATTCCTATAGTGTGCGCAAGTGGCGGAAAGTGGCATGAAGTGGGTTTTTTGAGCGCAAAACGCTAATATTTGGAGAAACGCTGACGTGTTTCGCGGAGCCAACGCTATCAGTCTCGATGCAAAAGGCCGTCTCGCCATGCCGAGCCGGTATCGTGACGAGCTCGTTTCGCGAAGTTCCGGGCAATTAATCGTCACCATCGATGCCGTTGATCCTTGTTTATGCGTTTATCCCCTCGATGAGTGGGAGCTGATTGAAACCAAACTGCGCGCACTGCCTTCGCTGCGCGAAGAAAACCGTCGCTTGCAACGTTTGCTGATCGGTAATGCCGTCGACCTCGAGCTCGATGGCAGTGGTCGTTTTCTGGTCCCGCCACGTTTGCGCGAATACGCCAAGTTGGATAAGCGCGCAATGCTGGTTGGCCAACTGAACAAGTTCCAATTGTGGGACGAGGATGCCTGGGACGCCGTTTCTGCTGCGGACCTGGCTGCCATTCAACAACCGGGCGCCATGCCTGATGAACTGCGTGATTTGATCCTGTGACTATTGATAGCGGCTTTAACCACATCACCGTACTGCTTGACGAAGCCGTCGAGGCTCTCGCCGTACGTCCTGATGGCTGCTATCTGGACGGTACGTTCGGGCGCGGCGGGCATAGTCGCCTGATACTCAGCCAGCTCGGCCCCGATGGTCGAGTGCTGGGATTCGACAAAGATCCTCAAGCGATTGCCACAGGGCAAGCGCTGGCGGCCGAAGACGGCCGCTTTGTCATTGTGCAGCGCAGCTTTGCCGAGATGGGTTCGGAAATTGCCGATCGCGGTCTGGCCGGCAAGATCAACGGCGTTCTGCTCGACCTGGGCGTTTCCTCGCCACAACTCGATGATCCAGAGCGTGGCTTCAGCTTCATGAACGATGGCCCGCTGGACATGCGCATGGACCCGAGTCGCGGTGTCAGCGCAGCCGAGTTTATCGCCACGGCTGCGGCGGAAGAAATCGCCCGGGTGTTCAAGGAATATGGTGAAGAACGTTTCTCCGGGCGCATGGCCCGCGCGGTCGTCGAGCGTCGTGTAATCAAGCCGTTCGAGCGTACCGGCGATCTGGCCGAAGTCCTGAAAGTCGCCAATCCGGCCTGGGAAAAGGGCAAGCACCCGGCTACCCGGGCGTTCCAGGGTTTGCGCATTCACGTCAATAACGAGTTGGGCGATCTGGAAACCGGCCTTGACGCCGCGCTGGAAGCCCTTGAAGTGGGCGGCCGTCTGGTCGTTATCAGCTTCCACTCGCTGGAAGACCGCATCGTCAAACTGTTCATGCGTCGTCTGGTCAAGGGCGAAGCCGATAACCTGCCGCGTAACCTGCCGGTGCGTTTCGAAACCTTCGTGCCAAAAATCAAAATCCATGGCAAGGCGCAGTTCGCTTCCGAGGCCGAGCTCAAGGCCAACCCACGCGCTCGTAGCGCTGTCATGCGCGTCGCGGAGAAGCTTCGGTGAGCAAGCTCTTCGCCAAACCGCTTCCAGGCGGAAGCTTTTTCATGCTGCTGCTGTTTATAGGCGTGTTGGTGTCCGCGATTGCGGTGTCTTACAGCGCCCACTGGAACCGTCAACTGCTCAACGCCCTCTATAACGAGTTGAGCGTGCGCGACAAGGCGCAAGCCGAGTGGGGCCGGTTGATTCTTGAACAGAGCACCTGGACCGCCCACAGCCGGATCGAAGTGCTAGCCTCCGAACAGCTGAAGATGCGAATTCCTGGCGCGGCTGAAGTCCGTATGGTGGCGCCATGATGAAACTCGAAGGCGCCCTTTATCCATGGCGCTTCCGCGTGGTGCTGGGTTTGCTGGCAGTGATGGTGTCGGCGATTGCCTGGCGCATCATTGACCTGCAAGTCGTTGACCGTGACTTCCTCAAGGGGCAGGGGGATGCGCGCAGCGTTCGTCATATTCCGATTCCAGCCCACCGCGGTCTGATTACCGACCGTAACGGTGAACCTCTGGCTGTCAGTACGCCGGTGACCACCCTGTGGGCCAACGCCAAGGAAATGCAACTGGCCAAGGACAAGTGGCCAGAATTGGCGGTTGCGATGGGGCAGGATCCCAAAGCGCTGAGCGAACGCCTCGAGGCGCAGGCCAATAAAGAATTTATCTATCTGGTGCGTGGATTGACCCCCGAGCAGGGTCAGGCCGTGCTTGATTTGAAAGTGCCTGGTGTTTATGGCATCGAAGAGTTCCGGCGTTTCTACCCGGCCGGTGAGGTCACCGCGCACATGGTCGGCTTTACCGACATTGATGACCACGGCCGCGAAGGTGTCGAGCTGGCTTATGATGAGTGGCTGGCCGGTGTGGCGGGCAAGCGCCAGGTCATCAAGGACCGGCGCGGCAGACTGATTCAGGATGTCCAGGTCACCAAAAACGCCAAGGCTGGTAAGCCCTTGGCGTTGTCGATTGACCTGCGCCTGCAATATCTGGCCAACCGCGAACTGCGTAATGCCATTGTGGAAAACGGAGCCAAGGCCGGAAGCCTGGTGATCATGGATGTGAAGTCCGGCGAGATCCTGGCCATGGTCAACCAGCCCACTTACAACCCGAACAATCGTCGCAACCTGCAACCGATCATGATGCGTAACCGCGCCATGATCGATGTGTTCGAACCGGGATCGACCATGAAGCCGATCTCCATGAGTGCAGCCCTGGAAACCGGGCGCTGGAAACCCAGCGATACGGTCGAGGTCTACCCAGGTACGTTGCAGCTTGGCAAGTACACCATTCGCGACGTTTCCAAGACTGAAGGGCCGGTACTCGATCTGACCGGCATTCTGATCAACTCCAGTAACGTGGGCATGAGCAAGGTTGCCTTCGATATTGGCGGTGAAGCGATTTTCCGCCTGATGCAGAAGGTCGGCCTCGGTCAGGACACCGGTCTGGGGTTTCCGGGAGAGCGCGTCGGCAACCTGCCGAACTATCGGGATTGGAAAAAGGCCGAGACGGCCACGTTGTCCTACGGCTACGGCTTGTCGGTGACTGCGATCCAGCTGGTTCACGCTTTCTCGGCGTTGGCCAACAACGGCCGGATTGCACCGCTGACCCTGATCAAGACTGACAAGGCTCCAGAAACAACCCAGGTGATCCCGGAGAAAGTCGCCAAAACCATGCAAGGCATGTTGCAGCAAGTGATTGAAGCGCCGCGTGGCGTGTTCCGCGCACAAGTGCCGGCTTATCACGTGGCCGGCAAGAGTGGTACCGCACGTAAGACTTCGGTTGGCACCAAGGGCTATGCCGAGAATTCATACCGTTCGCTGTTCGCCGGCTTCGGTCCGATGAGCGACCCGCGTTACGCGATCGTGGTGGTCATCGATGAGCCAAGCAAGGCCGGTTACTTCGGTGGTCTGGTTTCTGCGCCGGTGTTCAGCAAAGTGATGTCCGGGACCCTGCGCTTGATGAATATTTCACCGGATAACCTGCCGCCTGTGCAACAAGCGAATGCAGCACCAGCTAATGCAGCACCAGCTAAAGGAGGGCGCGGTTAATGTCTCTTAGCCTGAACAAGATTTTTGCCCACGCCGGTCGTGATCTGTTGATTCGCGAGCTGACGCTCGATAGCCGCAATGTTCGCGCAGGCGACCTGTTTCTCGCGGTCCCTGGCGGTAAAGTGGATGGTCGTGCACACATTGTCGACGCCTTGCAGCGCGGTGCGGCGGCCGTGGCCTATGAAGTCGACGGCGCTACTGTTCTGCCTATTACCGATGTGCCGCTGATTCCGGTCAAAGGCCTGGCGGCGCAGCTGTCGGATATCGCCGGGCGTTTCTATGGTGACCCGAGCCGCAACCTGAATCTGGTCGGTGTGACCGGTACCAACGGTAAAACCAGCGTGACCCAATTGGTTGCGCAGGCACTGGACTTGCTCGGCCAGCATTGCGGCATCGTCGGCACATTGGGTACGGGTTTTTACGGCGCGCTACAAAGTGGCCTGCACACCACGCCCAATCCGATTGCCGTGCAGGCGACCCTGGCGGACCTGAAAAAGGCGGGTGCGAAAGCCGTGGCGATGGAAGTCTCCTCCCATGGTCTGGATCAAGGCCGCGTCACCGCTCTGGCGTTCGATGTGGCAGTGATGACCAACCTGTCCCGGGATCACCTGGATTATCACGGGACCATGGATGCCTACGCCGACGCCAAGGCCAAGCTGTTCGGCTGGGCTGATCTGAGCTGCCGGGTGATCAATCTCGACGACGATTTTGGTCGGCAACTGGCGGCCGAAAAACATGAGTCACGCCTGATCAGCTACAGCCTGGAAAATTCCAGCGCTTACCTGTATTGCCGTGAAGCGCAGTTCGACGACGAAGGCGTGCGCGCCACATTGGTCACACCTCAGGGCGAACACCATTTGCGCAGCACCTTGCTCGGTCGTTTCAACCTGAGCAACGTGTTGGCGGCTGTCGGCGCCTTGCTCGGTCTGGACTACGCGCTGGACGAGATCCTGCAAGTGCTGCCGAAACTCGAAGGCCCGGCCGGTCGCATGCAGCGCCTGGGTGGCGGCACTCAGCCGCTGGTAGTGGTCGATTACGCCCACACCCCGGACGCGCTGGAAAAAGTTCTGACGGCCCTGCGTCCTCATGCCAAGGGCAAGTTGCTGTGCCTGTTCGGTTGCGGTGGTGATCGCGATCGCGGCAAGCGCCCGTTGATGGCGCAAATAGTCGAGCGTCTGGCGGACGGTGTATTGGTCACCGACGACAATCCGCGCACCGAAGCTCCCTCGAGAATTTTCGACGATATCCGCGTCGGTTTCAGCGCTGTGGATAAAGTCACATTCGTGGCCGGTCGCGGCCAGGCCATTGCCCAACTGATTGCCAGTGCCTCGGCTGACGATGTGATCGTCCTGGCCGGTAAAGGTCATGAGGACTATCAGGAAATCAACGGCGTGCGCCATGACTTCTCTGATCTGGTGGAGGCCGACCGCGCCTTGACCGCATGGGAGGTGGCCCATGCTTAAAGCCTTGAAGTTGAGCGAAGTGGCCGGCCCGTTGGCCGGCCGTGTGCTGACTGCCGATTGCAATTTCGATGGCGTCAGTATCGACAGTCGGGCGATCAAGCCGGGCCAGTTGTTTGTCGCCCTGACCGGGCCGCGTTTCGATGGTCATGACTACCTGAACGACGTTGCCAGCAAAGGCGCGGTCGCAGCTCTGGTCGAGCGTGAAGTGGCGAACAGCACATTGCCGCAACTGCTGGTCAAGGATACTCGTCAGGCCTTGGGCGAACTCGGCGCGCTGAACCGCGCTGCGTATTCGAACCCGGTCGCGGCAATCACCGGCTCCAGTGGCAAAACCACGGTCAAGGAAATGCTCGCAAGCATCCTGCGCACGCGCGGGCCGGTACTGGCGACCCGTGGCAACCTGAACAATGATCTCGGCGTTCCGCTGACCTTGCTCGAGCTGGCCGCGGAACACACTGCGGCAGTCATCGAACTCGGTGCTTCGCGTATCGGCGAGATTGCCTACACCGTCGGCATGACCAAACCGCATGTGGCCGTGATCAACAACGCCGGGACTGCCCACGTCGGCGAATTCGGCGGGCCGGAAAAAATCATTGAAGCCAAGGGCGAGATTCTGGAAGGGCTGGACGCCGATGGCCTCGCCGTTCTGAACCTCGACGACAAGGCTTTTGATATCTGGAAGAAGCGTGCCGCCGGTCGCCAGGTGCTGACCTTTGCCTTGAACGACAGCCGTGCCGATTTCCATGCCAGCGATCTGGATCGTGACGCACGCGGTTGCCCGTCCTTCAAGCTGCACAGCCCGCAAGGTGTCGAGCACGTTCAGCTGAACCTGCTTGGCAACCACAACGTTGCCAATGCCCTGGCGGCGGCAGCGGCTGCCCATGCCTTGGGTGTGTCGCTGATCGGCATCGCCACGGGGTTGAATGCGGTGCAACCGGTCAAGGGCCGTGCCGTCGCGCAACTGGCGACCAACGGCATGCGCGTGATTGATGATTCTTACAACGCGAACCCCACCTCTATGTGCGCTGCCGTTGATATACTTGCCGGCTTTTCCGGACGCACCGTTCTGGTGCTCGGAGATATTGGCGAGTTGGGCGCGTGGGCGGAGCAGGGGCATCGTGACGTTGGCGCTTATGCCGCCGGCAAGGTTTCTGCGCTCTACGCCGTTGGGCCGATGATGGTTCACGCCGTGGCAGCTTTTGGCCAACAGGCTTATCACTTCGCCACTCAGGCCGAGCTGATCGAAGCGCTGGGTGCCGAACACGATACAAACACCACAATTTTGATCAAGGGATCGCGCAGCGCGGTGATGGAAAACGTCGTCGCGGCTTTGTGTGGTTCCAGCGGGGAGAAACATTAATGCTGCTGCTGCTGGCTGAGTATCTGCAACAGTTCTACAAAGGCTTCGCGGTCTTCCAGTACCTGACCCTGCGCGGGATCCTCGGTGTGCTGACCGCGTTGTCGTTGTCGCTGTGGCTGGGGCCATGGATGATCCGCACCTTGCAGAATCGCCAGATCGGTCAGTCGGTGCGTAACGACGGGCCGCAATCGCACCTGTCCAAATCGGGCACGCCGACCATGGGCGGTGCGTTGATCCTTTCCGCAATCGCTGTCAGCACACTGCTCTGGGCTGACCTGGATAACCGTTACGTCTGGGTCGTGCTGCTGGTGACACTGCTGTTCGGCGCGATTGGCTGGGTCGATGACTACCGCAAGGTGATCGAGAAGAACTCTCGTGGTCTGCCAAGTCGCTGGAAGTATTTCTGGCAATCGGTGTTTGGCCTGGGTGCAGCAGTCTTCCTGTATATGACTGCGCCAAGCGCGGTTGAAACCACGCTGATCCTGCCAATGCTCAAAGATGTAAGCATTCCGCTGGGCGTCGGCTTCGTGGTGCTGACCTATTTCGTCATCGTCGGCTCGAGTAATGCGGTCAACCTGACCGATGGTCTCGATGGCCTGGCGATCATGCCGACCGTCATGGTCGGCGGCGCGCTGGGGATCTTCTGCTACCTCTCGGGTAACGTGAAGTTCGCCGAATACCTGCTGATCCCTTATGTACCGGGCGCGGGTGAGCTGATTGTGTTCTGCGGCGCGTTGATCGGTGCCGGCCTTGGGTTCCTCTGGTTCAACACCTACCCGGCACAAGTCTTCATGGGCGACGTCGGTGCGCTGGCGCTGGGTGCGGCGCTGGGCACCATTGCAGTCATCGTCCGTCAGGAAATCGTCCTGTTCATCATGGGCGGCGTGTTCGTGATGGAGACCCTGTCTGTCGTCATTCAGGTTGCTTCCTTCAAGCTGACCGGTCGTCGTGTGTTTCGCATGGCGCCGATTCACCACCACTTTGAACTCAAGGGCTGGCCCGAGCCGCGCGTGATCGTCCGCTTCTGGATCATCACCGTGATTCTGGTCCTGGTCGGCCTTGCCACCCTGAAGCTGAGGTAGAACGAGTGTCTCTGATCGCTTCTGACCACTTCCGCATCGTTGTCGGCCTCGGCAAGAGCGGCATGTCCCTGGTTCGCTTCCTGGCGAGTCGGGGTGTGTCGTTTGCTGTGGCCGATACGCGGGAGAATCCGCCGGAGCTGGTCACGCTGCGCCGTGATTACCCGCACGTGGACGTGCGTTGTGGCGAGCTGGACGTTGAGTTCCTGTGCCGCGCCGACGAGCTCTACGTGAGCCCGGGCCTGGCCTTGGCGACGCCGGCGCTGCAAGCGGCAGCAGCCCGTGGCGTGAAACTTTCCGGTGATATCGAGCTGTTCGCGCGTAACGCGAAAGCGCCGATCGTCGCCATCAGCGGTTCCAACGCGAAAAGCACCGTGACCACGCTGGTGGGTGAAATGGCAGCGGCGGCCGGCAAGCGTGTTGCGGTCGGCGGCAACCTTGGCACACCAGCGCTGGACCTGCTCAGCGACGACGTCGAGCTGTACGTATTGGAGCTGTCGAGTTTCCAGCTTGAAACGACAGATCAACTCGGTGCGGAAGTCGCCACCGTATTGAACGTCAGCGAAGACCACATGGACCGTTACAGCGGTCTGCCGGCGTATCACCTGGCCAAACACCGGATCTTCCGTGGTGCCAGGCAGGTTGTGGTGAACCGTCAGGATGCCTTGACCCGTCCGTTGGTGGGCGAGGGGTTGCCGTGCTGGACCTTCGGTTTGAGCCAGCCTGACTTCAAGGCTTTCGGTCTGCGTGAAGAGAACGGCGAGAAGTATCTGGCCTTCGAATTCCAGAACCTGATGCCGGTTCGCGAGTTGAAAATTCGTGGTGCTCACAATCAGTCCAACGCCCTGGCGGCCCTGGCCCTGGGGCATGCCGTGGGGCTGCCGTTCGACGCCATGCTGTCGAGCCTGCGCACCTTCGCCGGCCTTGAGCATCGCTGCCAGTGGGTCCGGGACCTGAATGGCGTGAGCTACTACAACGATTCCAAAGCCACTAACGTGGGCGCCGCTTTGGCCGCCATTGAAGGCTTGGGTGCAGACATCGCCGGCAAGTTGGTGCTGATTGCTGGCGGCGATGGCAAGGGGGCGGATTTCAAGGACCTGCGCGCTCCGGTTGCGGCCAACTGCCGTGCCGTGGTGCTGATGGGCCGTGACTCGGAGTTGATTGCCAAGGCGATCGGCGACGAGGTTGCGCTGATTCGCGTCAATTCGCTGATTGAAGCCGTTGAGCGCTGCAAGGCTGTCGCCGAACCGGGCGACGCTGTGTTGCTGTCTCCGGCCTGCGCCAGTTTCGACATGTTCAAGAACTACGAGGAGCGTGGGCACTTGTTCGCCCGGGCCGTGGAGGGCTTGAAATGATCTTTGCGAATATTATCAAGCCGTACCCATCGCCGATCATCACCGGTCGCGGTATCGATCTCGACTTCCCGATGCTTGCCGGTTGTCTGGCGCTGCTCGGTCTTGGCCTGGTCATGATCACATCGGCGTCCTCGGAAGTCGCCGCGGTACAGTCCGGCAACACGCTGTACCACATGATTCGCCACCTTGTTTATCTGGTCCTCGGCCTCGGTGCCTGCGTCGTGACCATGATGATCCCGATTGCAACCTGGCAACGTCTGGGCTGGCTGATGCTGATCGGCGCCTTCGGTTTGCTGGTCATGGTGTTGCTGCCCGGGATCGGTCGTGAGGTGAACGGCTCGATGCGCTGGATTGGTTTCAGCTTCTTCAACGTCCAGCCTTCCGAGATCGCCAAAGTCTTCGTGGTGCTCTACCTGGCCGGTTATCTGGTACGCCGTCAGAAGGAAGTCCGCGAAAGCTGGATGGGCTTCTTCAAACCGTTCATCGTATTGCTGCCTATGGCTGGTCTGCTGCTGATGGAGCCAGACTTCGGGGCCACCGTCGTGATGATGGGCGCCGCAGCGGCGATGCTGTTCCTCGGGGGGGTCGGGCTGTTCCGTTTCACCTTGATGGTGGTGCTGGCGGTGGCTGCGGTGACGATTCTGGTTCAGGCCCAGCCCTACCGTATGGCGCGTCTGATTACCTTTACCGACCCGTGGGCCGACCAGTTCGGTTCCGGCTACCAGTTGACTCAGGCGCTGATCGCTTTCGGGCGTGGTGAATGGTTCGGCGTCGGCCTGGGCAACAGCGTGCAGAAACAGTTCTACCTGCCCGAAGCCCACACTGACTTCGTATTCTCGGTCCTGGCTGAAGAGCTGGGCGTGGTTGGCTCGCTGGCGACCATCGGCCTGTTCGTCTTCGTTTGCATACGTGGCATGTACATCGGGTTGTGGGCAGAAAAGGCCAAGCAATTCTTTGCGGCTTATGTTGCGTACGGCTTGTCGTTCCTGTGGATCGGCCAGTTCCTGATCAACATCGGTGTGAACGTCGGCTTGCTGCCGACCAAAGGTCTGACCTTGCCGTTCCTCAGTTATGGCGGCAGTTCCCTGGTTATTTGCTGCGCCTGCCTCGGTTTGTTGCTGCGTATCGAATGGGAAAGTAGAACTCATTTGGGCAGTGAGGAGATGGAGTTCAACGAGAGCGACTTCGCTGAGGAGCCGACTCATGGGCGCTAATGTGCTGATCATGGCTGGCGGTACAGGCGGGCACGTGTTCCCGGCGCTGGCCTGCGCCCGTGAATTCCAGACGCGCGGCTATACCGTGCACTGGCTGGGCACGCCACGCGGGATCGAGAACGAGCTGGTGCCAAACGCTGGTCTTGCCCTGCATCTGATCAACGTCAGCGGCCTGCGCGGCAAAAGTAAGTTGTCCTTGCTCAAGGCGCCGTTCGTGCTGCTCAAGGCGATCTGGCAGGCGCGCAAGATCATTCGTCAGTTGCAGCCGGTCTGTGTCCTGGGGTTTGGCGGTTATGTCACCGGTCCCGGTGGCGTTGCGGCCAAACTGGCTGGCGTGCCAGTAATCGTTCACGAACAAAATGCCGTCGCTGGTACCGCCAATCGGCTGCTGGTGCCGCTGGCTGCCCGAGTCTGCGAAGCTTTCCCGGATACCTTCGGGGCATCGAACAGCCGCCGGACCACCGGTAACCCGGTGCGTACCGAGCTGTTCCTCGAAACACCGCGCCAGGCTTTAGCCGGACGCAAGGCGCGTTTGCTGATCCTGGGCGGAAGCCTGGGGGCTGAGCCGCTGAACAAACTGTTGCCTGAAGCCCTGGCGCAAGTCTCTGTCGAGCTGCGCCCGGAAGTGTTTCATCAGGCTGGAAAAAATCATGATGAAGTGACCGCCGAGCGCTATCGCGCCGTTGGCGTCAATGCGCAAGTGCAACCCTTCATCAAAGACATGGCCCAAGCCTATGGCTGGGCCGACCTGGTGGTTTGTCGCGCAGGCGCGCTGACCGTCAGTGAACTGGCTGCCGCCGGTCTGCCCTCGTTGCTGGTGCCTTTGCCCCACGCAATCGACGATCACCAGACCCGCAATGCCGATTATTTGGCTCGTGAAGGCGCTGCCTTCCTGATGCCGCAAAGAACGACTGGCGCAGCCGATCTGGCTGCTCGCCTGACAGAGGTTTTGATGCAACCGGAACGACTCAATAGCATGGCGAGCGCTGCCCGTCGCCTGGCCAAACCCGATGCCACCCGTAGCGTGGTCGATATCTGCCTGGAGGTGGCCCGTGGTTGAGAATCAGAAAGCCATGCCTCAACCGGAAATGCGCCGTATCCGTCGTATCCACTTCGTCGGTATCGGTGGCGTCGGTATGTGCGGGATTGCCGAAGTGTTGTTGAACCTGGGCTATGAAGTTTCCGGCTCCGACCTGAAAGCTTCGCCGGTGACCGAGCGTCTCGAGTCTTTCGGTGCGCACATCTATATCGGCCACCGCGCCGAGAACGCGGCGAACGCCGATGTCCTGGTGGTTTCAAGCGCCGTGAACACTTCCAACCCGGAAGTCGCCACTGCTCTGGAACGCCGGATTCCGGTAGTGCCGCGCGCCGAAATGCTCGCCGAGCTGATGCGTTATCGCCACGGCATCGCCGTTGCCGGTACTCACGGCAAAACCACCACGACCAGCCTGATCGCCTCGGTGTTCGCGGCCGGTGGTCTGGACCCTACCTTCGTCATCGGTGGCCGGCTGAATGCAGCAGGCACCAATGCACAGCTGGGCACCAGCCGTTATCTGATCGCCGAAGCTGATGAAAGCGATGCCAGCTTCCTGCACCTGCAGCCACTGGTAGCGGTCGTCACCAATATCGACGCCGATCACATGGCGACCTATGACGGTGACTTCAACAAACTGAAGAAAACCTTCGTCGAGTTCCTGCACAACCTGCCGTTCTACGGTTTGGCTGTGGTCTGCCTGGACGATCCTGTCGTGCGCGAGATCCTGCCGCAGGTCAAACGCCCGACGGTCACCTACGGCTTCAGCGAAGAAGCCGACGTGCGCGCGATCAATGTTCGCCAGCAAGGCATGCAGACCTTCTTCACCGTGCTGCGTCGTGACCGCGAGCCGCTGGATGTCTCGGTGAACATGCCGGGTAACCACAACGTATTGAACGCCCTGGCAACCATCTGTATCGCCACCGACGAGGGCATCAGCGATGAAGCCATCGTTCAGGGCCTGTCGGGCTTCCAGGGTGTGGGCCGACGCTTCCAGGTGTACGGCGAGCTGCCGGTGGAAGGCGGCAGCGTGATGCTGGTTGACGACTACGGTCACCACCCGACCGAAGTGGCCGCAGTGATCAAAGCCGTGCGCGGTGGCTGGCCGGATCGGCGTCTGGTGATGGTTTACCAGCCGCACCGTTTCAGTCGCACTCGTGACCTGTATGACGATTTCGTGCAGGTGCTGGCTGATGCCAATGTGTTGCTGTTGATGGAAGTCTACCCGGCCGGTGAAGAACCGATTCCAGGTGCCGATAGTCGTCAGCTGTGCCACAGCATTCGTCAACGCGGTCAGCTCGACCCGATCTACATCGAGCGTGGCGTCGAACTGGCACCGCTGGTCAAGCCGCTGCTGCGTGCCGGCGACATTCTGCTCTGCCAGGGCGCCGGTGATATCGGTGGTCTCGCACCAAAACTATTGATCAGTCCGCTGTTTGCGGGTGCCGTTGCCGCTGCCGGTCAGGGGAAGTTGAAATGACTGCTGCCTACGCCAACCTGTTCTCGACGATCGAGCCGAAAGACTTCGGCCGCGTTGCCGTGCTGTTCGGTGGCAAGAGCGCCGAACGCGAGGTTTCGCTCAAATCCGGCAACGCCGTTCTCGATGCATTGCAAAGCGCGGGTGTGAACGCCTTCGGCATCGATGTCGGTGATGATTTTCTGCAACGTTTGCTGAGCGAGAAAATCGACCGCGCCTTCATCATTCTCCACGGTCGTGGCGGTGAAGACGGCAGTATGCAGGGCCTGCTCGAATGCCTGGGCATTCCTTACACCGGCAGCGGCATCCTCGCCTCGGCGCTGGCCATGGACAAGCTGCGGACCAAGCAGGTCTGGCACAGCCTGGGTATTCCTACGCCGCGTCACGCGGTACTGAGCAGCGAAGCCGACTGTATTTTGGCGGCGACGGAACTGGGCTTCCCTTTGATCGTCAAACCGGCCCATGAAGGTTCAAGTATCGGTATGGCCAAAGTGAATTCCACGCCCGAGTTGATCGACGCCTGGAAAGCGGCCAGTACCTACGATTCGCAAGTGTTGGTCGAGCAATGGATTCAAGGTCCGGAGTTCACCATCGCCACCCTGCGTGACCAGGTGTTGCCACCGATCGCCCTGGGCACGACCCACAGTTTCTACGACTACGACGCCAAGTATGTGGCTAGCGATACCCAGTACCGGATCCCGTGCGGCCTCGATAGCGCAAAAGAACAAGAACTCATGGACCTCACGGCAAAAGCCTGTGAGGCGTTGGGTATTGCCGGTTGGGGACGGGCTGACGTGATGCAGGACGCCGAAGGGCAGTTCTGGTTTCTGGAAGTCAACACTGCACCGGGTATGACCGACCACAGTCTGGTCCCAATGGCAGCCCGTGCTGCCGGCCTGGATTTCCAGCAGTTGGTGTTGGCGATTCTGGCTGCAAGTGTTGCCAGTAACGCTGCCGGTAACAAAGAGCCGCGAGGTTAAGACCATGCAAGGCCACCAGCTACGTCATCCGCAACCCGCTCCTGGCCGTAAGCCGGTGCCGCGTGGTGCCAGCCGTATGGTGGCCAAAGAGCCGATGTCGGTGCGCCTGCCGAAAGCCAATTTCGGCTTTCTGAAAAGCCTGTTCTGGCCGGTGCTGTTGGTGGCTCTGGGCTTCGGTACCTACGAAGGCGCGCAGCGTTTGCTGCCTTATGCCGACCGGCCAATCACCAAGATCAACGTCCAGGGTGATTTGAGTTACATCAGCCAGCAAGCCGTGCAGCAGCGAATCGCCCCTTACGTGGCCTCGAGCTTCTTCACCATTGACCTGGCCAGCATGCGTACCGAGCTTGAGACGATGCCCTGGATTGCCCACGCCGAAGTGCGTCGCGTCTGGCCTGATCAGGTGGTGATTCGCCTGGAAGAACAACTGCCCGTGGCCCGTTGGGGCGACGAAGCACTGTTGAACAACCAGGGCGAGGCGTTCACCCCGCGTGAGCTGGCGAACTACGAACACCTGCCACAGCTGTTCGGCCCGCAGCGCGCTCAACAGCAAGTGATGCAGCAGTACCAGGTGTTGAGCCAGATGCTTCGGCCGATGGGTTTTTCGATTGCCCGTCTGGAGTTGCGTGAACGTGGCAGCTGGTTCCTGACCACCGGTGCCGGCAGCGCCGGTCCGGGGATCGAACTGTTGCTCGGTCGTGATCATCTGGTCGAGAAGATGCGCCGCTTTATCGCCATTTATGAAAAAACGCTGAAAGAACAGATTACGAACATTGCGCGCATCGATCTGCGCTATGCCAACGGCCTGGCCGTCGGCTGGCGGGAACCTGTAGCGCCCACGACGGCCCAACCCGCCGTCGCGAAGAATTAAGAAGAGGCAGGACCAATGGCTAATGTGCAAAGCGGCAAAATGATCGTCGGTCTTGATATCGGCACTTCCAAGGTGGTGGCACTGGTGGGCGAGGTCGCGGCCGATGGCACGCTGGAAATCGTCGGTATCGGCACTCATCCATCCCGTGGCCTGAAGAAGGGCGTGGTGGTGAATATCGAATCCACCGTGCAGTCGATCCAGCGCGCTATCGAAGAAGCGCAATTGATGGCCGGGTGCCGCATTCACTCGGCGTTCGTCGGTGTGGCGGGCAATCACATTCGCAGCCTGAACTCCCACGGCATCGTGGCGATTCGTGATCGCGAAGTCAGCTCGGCGGATCTGGAGCGGGTACTCGACGCGGCCCAGGCTGTAGCGATCCCTGCGGACCAGCGTGTCTTGCACACCTTGCCGCAGGATTACGTAATCGATAACCAGGAAGGCGTGCGTGAGCCTCTGGGCATGTCCGGCGTACGTCTGGAAGCCAAGGTCCACGTGGTCACCTGCGCCGTGAACGCGGCACAGAACATTGAAAAGTGCGTGCGTCGCTGCGGTCTGGAAATCGACGACATCATTCTCGAGCAGTTGGCCTCTGCTTACTCGGTGTTGACCGATGACGAGAAAGAGCTTGGCGTGTGCCTGGTGGACATCGGTGGCGGCACCACTGATATCGCGATCTTCACCGAAGGCGCGATTCGCCATACGGCGGTGATCCCGATTGCAGGCGATCAAGTGACCAACGACATCGCCATGGCGTTGCGCACTCCGACCCAGTACGCCGAAGAAATCAAGATTCGCTACGCCTGCGCCCTGGCCAAACTGGCCGGTGCCGGTGAAACCATCAAGGTCCCAAGCGTCGGTGATCGTCCGCCGCGCGAGCTGTCCCGTCAGGCCCTGGCTGAAGTGGTCGAGCCGCGTTACGACGAGCTGTTCACGCTGATTCAGGCCGAACTGCGTCGCAGCGGTTATGAAGACCTGATTCCGGCCGGCATCGTGCTGACCGGCGGTACTTCGAAGATGGAAGGCGCGGTGGAGCTTGCCGAAGAGATTTTCCACATGCCGGTCCGCCTTGGCGTACCCCATGGCGTCAAAGGCCTCGACGATGTCGTGCGCAACCCGATTTATTCCACCGGTGTGGGCTTGCTGATGTACGGGCTGCAAAAACAGTCCGATGGCGTGTCCTTCTCCGGGATCAGCAGCAACCGAGACAGCTACAGCAGTGACGAGGCCAAGACGCCTCTATTCGATCGTCTCAGAAGCTGGGTTCAGGGCAACTTCTAAAGATTTACAGCAAGACAGTTTCAAAGTGGCAGCAGTAGGCGAAAAAACTAGAGAAATGAAAGGAGAGGGAAAATGTTCGAACTCGTAGACAACATCCCCGCAAGCCCGGTTATTAAAGTTATCGGTGTTGGCGGAGGCGGCGGCAACGCTGTCAATCACATGGTCAAGAGCAACATTGAAGGCGTTGAATTCATCTGCGCCAACACTGATGCCCAGGCGCTGAAGAGCATCGGCGCGCGGACCATCCTGCAACTGGGCACCGGCGTGACCAAAGGTCTGGGCGCTGGCGCCAATCCGGAAGTGGGCCGTCAGGCCGCTCTGGAAGACCGTGAGCGTATTGCCGAAGTGCTGCAGGGCACTAACATGGTGTTCATCACCACGGGCATGGGTGGCGGTACTGGTACCGGTGCTGCGCCGATCATCGCCGAAGTGGCCAAGGAAATGGGCATCCTCACCGTTGCGGTGGTGACGCGTCCGTTCCCGTTCGAAGGTCGCAAGCGCATGCAGATCGCCGATGAAGGCATCCGCCTGCTGTCGGAAAGCGTCGACTCGTTGATCACCATTCCCAACGAGAAACTGCTGACAATCCTCGGTAAAGACGCGAGCCTTCTGTCGGCTTTCGCCAAGGCTGACGATGTACTGGCCGGTGCCGTTCGCGGTATCTCCGACATCATCAAGCGCCCAGGCATGATCAACGTCGACTTTGCCGACGTGCGTACCGTGATGAGCGAAATGGGCATGGCGATGATGGGCACTGGCTGCGCCAGCGGTCCGAACCGTGCACGTGAAGCGACTGAAGCGGCGATCCGCAACCCGTTGCTCGAAGACGTGAACCTGCAAGGTGCACGCGGCATCCTGGTAAACATCACCGCCGGTCCCGACCTGTCTCTGGGTGAGTACTCGGACGTTGGTAGCATCATTGAAGCCTTCGCTTCCGAGCATGCAATGGTCAAGGTCGGTACTGTTATCGATCCGGACATGCGCGACGAGCTGCACGTGACTGTGGTTGCCACAGGTCTGGGTGCTAAAATCGAGAAGCCTGTAAAGGTCATCGACAATACCGTTCATACCTCCATGGCCGCTCAATCGCCAGCACCTTCGCGTCAGGAAATGCCGTCGGTGAACTACCGCGATCTGGACCGTCCAACCGTGATGCGCAACCAGGCTCAGGCCAGTGCTGCGACCGCGGCGAAGATGAATCCGCAGGATGATCTGGACTATCTGGACATCCCGGCATTCCTGCGTCGCCAGGCCGATTGATGGAATGTATCAGGGGTATTAGGGTGATTGGTGTTCAGCAAAGGCCTGGTCTGCTATTATCGCCAGCCTTTGTTGATACCAGTTCGCAATTTGCGCTGAAGCGGCCCAAGCCATGATTAAACAACGCACCCTGAAAAATATTATCCGTGCCACAGGTGTAGGTCTGCACTCCGGGGAGAAGGTATACCTGACCCTCAAGCCTGCACCTGTAGACACCGGCATTGTGTTTTGTCGTGCCGACCTGGACCCTGTGGTGCAGATTCCTGCTCGCGCGGAAAATGTTGGTGAAACCACTATGTCGACCACACTGGTCAACGGTGACACCAAAGTGGACACGGTGGAGCACTTGCTCTCGGCCATGGCTGGCCTGGGCATCGATAACGCCTACGTCGAGCTCTCCGCGTCCGAAGTCCCGATCATGGATGGTAGCGCTGGACCCTTCGTATTCCTGATTCAATCTGCCGGCCTGGAAGAACAGGACGCAGCCAAGAAGTTCATCCGCATCCTGCGTGAAGTGACAGTGGAAGACGGCGACAAGCGCGCCACTTTCGTCCCTTTCGAAGGCTTCAAAGTGAGCTTCGAGATCGATTTCGATCATCCGGTGTTCCGTGACCGCACTCAAAGTGCCAGCGTGGATTTTTCCAGCACTTCGTTCGTAAAAGAAGTCAGCCGCGCCCGGACCTTTGGTTTCATGAGTGATATCGAGTACCTGCGCAAGCACAACCTCGCACTCGGCGGTAGCGTTGAAAACGCCATCGTGGTCGACGCGGATGGTGTACTGAACGAAGACGGCCTTCGCTATGAAGACGAATTCGTGAAGCACAAGATCCTCGATGCAATTGGTGACCTCTACCTGCTGGGCAACAGCCTGATAGGTGAGTTCCGCGGCTTCAAGTCGGGGCATGCACTGAACAACCAGCTTCTGCGCAAATTGATTGAGCAGAAAGATGCCTGGGAAGTCGTGACCTTCGAAGATGCCAGCACTGCACCGATCTCTTACATGCGTCCCGTTGCGGCAGTGTAAGTAACACTCTCTTTCTTTAGTTTTTAAAGGCTGCCTTCGGGTGGCCTTTTTTTATGTCCGTAGGAGCGAGGCTTGCCCGCGATGGCGGCAAATCTGACACTCCGCGTCATCGTTCATCGCGAGCAAGCTCGGCTCCTACAGGTGTCCGCGTTTCCTTGCAGGCGCGAGGCTTGCCCTGGATGGGGCCGCTATTCGCAACGTGGATGTCAGCCTGTAACCACCCGATTTCGCCCACTGTATTTGGCCTGATAGAGCGCTGTGTCGGCAGCGAACAGCAGTGTCTCCAGGCTTTCCCCGGGCTCTCCCGACCAAGTGCCCAGGCCGATGCTCACGGTGATTGGCAAATTGTCGCCATTGATCGGTGCAAGCACTTCGACGGCGGCGCGGATGTTCTCGGCAATGCGCAACGCGCCAAGGGCATCGGTTTCGGCCAGGACCACGGCAAACTCCTCGCCGCCATAACGGGCAACAAGGTCCGCCGGGCGACGGATATGCTCGCTGATCACACTGGCGACCGTGCGCAGCGCCTCGTCACCGACCTGATGGCCGTGCCGGTCGTTGAAGGCCTTGAAATGATCCGCATCGATCATCAGTACCGACAATGGCTTGCCCGAACGCTGTGCGCGAACCCATTCACGGTTGAGTACCTGATCCAGTGTTCTGCGGTTGGCCACACCGGTCAGTGCATCGGTTGCGGCCAATTGCGCCAGTTCCTGCTCGGCGTTGTGGCGCAGACGCAGCTCGCGGCACAGCAGCCAGGTCAGCCAGAGCAGGCCGATGCAAAGCACGCCGGTGGCGCTGCTGATCAGTATTGTGGTGCGCTTCCATGAAGCAAGTACCTCATCGGTCGAGAGTGCTACCACGACGATTAATGGCAGTTTGCCAACCCGGGAGAAGGTGTACAGCCGCTGTCGGTGATCGAGGCTCGAGACACTGTTAAAGCTGCCATTGCCTTCTCGCAGAATGCGCATGAAGTTTGGTCGGTTACTGAAGTCCTTGCCGATCAGGTCATCGGCCAGGGGCGGCTCCTGGGCCAGCAGGACGCCGTCAGTGCTGATCAGATTGACCGAACTGTCACGATCGATACGCAAACTCCTGAACAGATGATTGAAGTAGCTCAGGCGCATGGCCGCTTGGGCGACACCGAGAAATTCGCCCTGTTGGGATGAAATGCGTCGACTGAAGCTGATGAGCCAGTCTTGATTGGCGCGTCTGGCCCTGAACGGCCGGCTGATAAACATTCCAGGGTCGGGATTGTTTACATGGGACTGAAAGTATTCACGGTCGGCGAAGTTACCCGTTCGTGGTTCAACTGAGGCCGAGTCGGCGAGGACGTCGCCGTGTTGATCGAGTAACAGAATGTCGCCTTTATGGGGGGCGGCAGTTGCTCGATCGAACATCGCCAGATGACGTATTTGCGGGGAAGCCGTCCTGAGGTCGGTACGCTGCGAAGCGGCAATCAATCCCAGCAAGGACAGGTCATAGAGCTCGACATTGCGCAGCACGTCGGCGTCGATCAACTGCACAATGTTGGAGGCAGCACGAGCTGCGGCTAACTCGGCACTACGGTGTTCGCGGATCAGCAGAAAGGTCACGATGCTCAGAATGGCAATCACAGTCAGCGAACTGCCGAGAATCAGGATCCACTCCGACCGGCTGACGGGGGGCGGGCGCGGGGATGTTGCACTGCTCACACTCATGGTTCTGACTTCTGCTGTCTGGGCGGTAATGAAGTTGTTGCGAGGGAAGCGGGCAGAGTGACAGAGACCTGTTGCGCCTATGGCGCATGTATAAATCCCGGGCATAAAAAAGGCCAGCAAAACGTGCTGGCCTTTTGCTTATATGAGCTTAGAACACGTTCAACGGGTAATCGTCGACATCGCGCTTCCGGTGCCTGGCGTTCTTACCGTCGGCGCTGTACCAGGTCTTGAGCATCGAGCTTGAGGCTGGAACCTTCAACGAAGTCTTCGGTTGAGTCGTTTGCTGCATAGGCGTTTGGGGCGATCGTTACAGTAAGTGCAATGAACAGAGGGCTGAATTTGAATGCACGACTCACGTGAAGTAGAACGCCTTTGATCAATAATGGCCGTTGTTATTTTTTGCACCTGTATAAATACGGCGGGTATTTCTCAAGAGAAAACCAGGCAGGTTGGTGTTTATACACAGCGAAAAAAAAGCCGCTGATAGCAGCGGCTTTGAAGACAACTTCTCAGGAGAAAGAGCCCAGAGAAGTGTCGAGGGAAACAGAGCGATGGTGCTGATCAGCTGTCTTTCTCAACCTGTGGTTGCGCCTGATTGGCTGACGTTTGCCGGGATTGCTCAGGGTTTTGCGCCTTGGCAGTCAACTCGGCCTGGGACTTTTCGAAGGCATTGGCGCGTGCGGCATTTTGCGCAATGAATGCTGGAGACTCTTTGGCCATGGCGAAGGGTGACAGGAATAAAGAAGACAAAACGAAAGCGCTGGCAATACCCATGGAGTTGGACATCTTGAAGACCTTCTTGCAGAGCTAGTGTTAGTGAGTGCGGCAAAAGTAACGGTCTTCAAGGTCGGGAAAAAGAGCGGATTGCATAAAGGACTGTTGCCTTTACAGTAATAGTCAGGAGCCTGATCGTTCCCACGCTCTTGATCGTTCCCACGCGGAGCGTGGGAACGATCGCAACGATCATCAGGGGGCTAAATCGGCAGGTAAATACCGAATGTATTCATTCCGTCATTGCTGCGCACAAACACATCGCCGCCGTGCATCAACGCAATGGCCTTGACGATGGCCAGTCCCAATCCATGGTTGGCGCCGCTGTTGCTGCGCGAGGCATCGACCCGGTAGAAGCGTTCAAACAACCGCGACAGGTGTTCGCTGGCGATAGCCTTGCCGGGGTTGGCGACACCGATGGCAACCTGGTGTTCTTGCACCTCGATCTGTACACGGATGACTTGTCCGGGGGCGGTGTGTTGCACGGCATTGTTCAGCAGATTGATCAGCGCCCGACGCAGATGGGCTTTTTCGATTTGCACGTTGGCGTCGCCGCTGACTTCGACTTTCACCTGAGCGTCTTCGAGAATGAAGTCCAGATAATCCAGAGTCGTCGCGACTTCATCGGCCAGTGACGTCGGGGTGAGTTTGGTGGCTTTGCTGCCTTGGTCGGCGCTGGCCAGAAACAGCATGTCATTGATGATTGACCTCAGTCTCTCAAGCTCTTCGAGGTTCGATTGCAGGACTTCGAAGTAGTGCTCGGCCGAACGCCCGCGAGTCAGTGCGACCTGGGTCTGGCCAATCAGGTTGGTCAGGGGCGAGCGTAACTCGTGGGCCACATCGGCGTTGAACGACTCAAGGCGTGAATAGGCTTGCTCGACCCGTTCCAGTGTCGAGTTGAAGGCGCTGACGAATTGATTGAGTTCCGGCGGCAACGGTGACAGTTGCAGGCGTCCGGACAGCAACGGCGGCGCTAGACGTTGAGCTTCCTGGGACAACTTTATCAATGGCTTCAGACCGATCCGTGCGACCCAATAGCCCAAGACCGAGGCCAGTAACACACCGACGATGGCCAGGCTGATCAGGGCGATCAGCAAGTGATGCTGGGTCTGGGAGAAGGTCTCGGTGTCGATGCCGATCAGAAAGCGCAGCGGTGGTTGCTGGTCCTTGGCCGGGAGTTGGCTGACCAACACTTTCAGCGGATAAGGATGGTCCGGCAAGGTCAAGTCACGCATGCCCAAAGGTCCTTGGGCAAAGGCGCGAATTTGTGCGTCCGGGGCGCCATATTCATAGCTGGCATCACCGCTGACCACCCAGAAACGGATGCGTTTGTCTTCTTCGCCGAGCAGCTTGAGCTTGGCGTTGATCTTCACCCAGTGTTCGGGTGTGCCATCGCGGTTGAGGGCCGATTCGAGCACGCTGTAGCGCGCAACCAGTTCGGCTTCGGGCAGCAGGCCCAGGCCTTTGTCGACTTGTTGATAGAGCGCCCAGCCAATCAGCAGGAACACCAGCAAAGCCACCAGGGTGAACATGCCGCTCAGACGTAACGCAATGGAGTTAGACACCACGGCTCTCCAGCACATACCCCATGCCGCGAATGGTGTGCAGCAGTTTCTCTTCGAACGGTCCGTCGAGCTTGGCCCGCAGGCGTTTGATCGCCACTTCGACGACATTCGCATCGCTGTCGAAATTGATGTCCCAGACCATTTCGGCAATAGCGGTTTTCGAGAGGATTTCACCCTGACGCCGGGCCAGCACGCTGAGCAGCGAAAACTCCTTGGCGGTCAGGTCCAGGCGCGTGCCGGCCCGGCTGGCCTTGCGGCTGATCAAATCTATCCACAGGTCGGCGATGCTGATCTGCACCGGCTCATGACCGCCGCTGCGGCGGGTCAATGCCTGTAAACGCGCCACCAGTTCGAGAAAGGAAAAGGGTTTGCCGAGGTAGTCATCGGCGCCGTCGCGCAGGCCCTTGATCCGGTCTTCGACGCGCTCGCGGGCGGTGAGCATGATCACCGGGGTTTGCTTGCGCGCACGCAGCGCACGCAGTACGCCAAAACCATCGAGGCCGGGTAGCATTACATCGAGCACGATCACCGCGTAATCGCTTTCCAGCGCCAGGTGCAGACCTTCGACGCCGTCCCGGGCCAGGTCCACGGTGTAGCCTTGTTCGGTCAAACCGCGATGCAGGTAATCCGCGGTTTTTTCTTCGTCTTCGATAATCAGAACGCGCATGACCCCGCCTCAGTCAGTGGTCGCCAGCACTGGGGCTGGTTTGGGCCGATGGAATAGCCGCTCAAGCCACAAGTATATGACCGGTGTGGTGAACAACGTCAGCGCCTGACTCACCAGCAGTCCGCCAACCACGGCGATCCCCAGCGGCTGGCGCAGTTCGGCGCCGGTGCCATAGCCGAGCATTAGCGGCAGGGCACCGAGCAGCGCGGCGAGGGTGGTCATGATGATTGGCCGGAACCGGATGAGGCAGGCCTGGTAGATGGCCTCTTGCGGCGCTAGCCCACCTTTGCGTTGGGCTTCGAGGGCAAAGTCGATCATCAGGATGCCGTTTTTCTTGACGATCCCGATCAGCAGCACCAGGCCGATCAACGCCATGACCGAGAAGTCCTGGCCCCAGATCCACAGCATCAGCAGGGCGCCAAGGCCGGCCGAGGGCAAGGTCGAGATGATCGTCAGTGGATGCACGAAGCTCTCATAGAGCACGCCGAGAATGATGTAGACCGCCACCAGCGCCGCGAGAATCAGCCATGGCTGGCTGGCCAGCGAGCTTTGGAACGCCTGGGCTGCGCCCTGGAAATTGCCAATGATCGAGGCGGGCACACCGATCTCGTTCTTCGCCTGGTTGAGCATGATCACCGCATCGCCCAACGCCACGCCGGGGGCGAGGTTGAATGACAAGTTGGCGGCCGGGAACATCCCGTCATGGGCAACGGACAGCGGCCCGACGGTGGGCGGATCGACCTTGGCCAGCGCCGACAACGGGACCATCTGGCCACTGAGGGGCGAACGCAGGTAGAAGTAATTCAGGCTTTCGGCCTTGCCGCGCTGCTTGGCGTCGAGTTCGAGGATCACGTTGTATTGGTTGGTCTCGGTCTGGTATTCGTTGACCTGACGCTGGCCAAACGCATCGTAAAGCGCTTGGTCGACATCGCTGGCATTCAGGCCGAAACGCGCTGCCGCGCTGCGGTCGATGCTGATGTGGGTAATGCTGCCGCCCAGTTGCAAGTCGTTGGAAATGTCACGGAACGCCGGGTTGGTTCGCAGTTTTTCCGTCAGACGCTGGGTCCAGGTATTCAGGGTTGGTCCATCGTTGCTCTTGAGCACGTATTGGTATTGGCTGCGACTCGGCCCAGAGCTGAGGTTGATATCCTGGCCGGCCCGCAGATAGAGGACGATCCCCGGAACCTTGGCCAGTTGCGCACGGATCCGGTCGATGAACTGGCTGGCGCTGACGTCGCGTTGACTGCGGTCTTTCAAGGCGATCCAGAAGCGGCCGTTGGCGATGGTCTGGTTGCTGCCGGTCACGCCCACGGAATGGGAGAACGATTGAACCGCCGGGTCCGCGTTGACGATTTTCGCCAGCGCCAGGTGTTTGGCCACCATGTCCGGGTAGGACACATCGGCCGCTGCTTCACTGGTCCCGAGCACGAAACCGGTGTCCTGCACCGGAAAGAAACCTTTGGGAATGATCACGTAACCGACGATCGCCATGGCGAACGTCAGGCCGAAAATCCCGAGCATCAGCCGTTGGTGGGCGAGGGCGCGCCGCAGGCCTTTTTCGTAGAGCGCCAGCAGTCGTTCGCCGAAGCCGGGTTTGGTATGGGCATTGTGTCCCGGGGCTCGCATGAACAGTGCGGCCAGGGTTGGTGCCAGGGTCAACGACACCACCACCGAAATCAAAATGGTCGAGGTCGCGGTCAGGGCGAACTCCTTGAACAGCCGTCCGACCACACCACCCATGAACAGCAACGGGATAAACGCCGCCACCAGCGAGAAACTGATGGAGACCACCGTAAACCCGATCTCGCCGGCGCCCTTGATTGCAGCCTCGCGCATGCCGTCACCGGCCTCGAGGTGACGGTGAATGTTCTCCACCACAACGATCGCATCGTCCACCACAAAACCCACGGAGATCACGATCGCCACCAGGGTCAGGTTGTTCAGGCTGAAACCCATCGCGTACATCAGCGCTAAACTGGCGATCAGCGACACGCCAAGCACGCTGGAAACAATCATCGTCGCCGACCACTGGCGCAGGAACAGCGCCATCACCGCGATCACCAGAAACACAGCAATCAGCAGGGTGATTTCCACCTCATGCAACGAGGCGCGGATGGTCCTGGTCCGGTCCGAGAGTACGGTCACTTGCACCGTGGCCGGGAGCATCGCTTGCAGGCGCGGCAGTTCAGCCTGGATGCGGTCGACGGTCCCGACGATGTTGGCGCCGGGCTGACGGAAGATCACCAGGTTCAACCCTGGTTGATCTCCGGACCAGGCCTGAACGTAGGCGTTTTCCGAGCCATTGATCACCCGCGCGACATCTTTGAGGTGGACCGGTGCACCGTCCTTGTAGGAGACGATCAACTGCCCATACTCCTCGGGGTGAAACAGCTGGTCGTTGGTCGACAGCGTGGAAATGCTCGACGGGCCGTATAGCGCACCCTTGGCCAGATTCAAGCTAGCCTGCTGCAGGGCTACCCGGATATCGGCCAGGGTCAGACCGACGGCCGCCAGTCTGTCCGGCGCGACCTGGACGCGGATGGCCGGGCGTTGCTGGCCAGTGACGTAGATCTGGCCGACACCGTCGATCTGGCTGAGCTGCCGCGCCAGCAGGGTTTCCACATAGTCGCTGAGTTCGGTGCCGGGCATCTGCGTCGAGCTGATAGCGAGGATCAGAACCGGGCTGTCGGCCGGGTTGAGTTTCCTCCAGGTCGGCAGGCTCGGTATGTCTTTGGGCAGCTTGCCGGAGGCGGTGTTGATCGCCGCCTGAACTTCCTGGGCTGCGGTGTCGATGCTTTTGTTGAGGGTAAATTGCAGCGTCAGGTTGGTAGAGCCCAAGGCACTGCTGGAGGTCATTTGGGTCATGCCGGGGATGGCGCTGAACTGTACTTCCAGTGGCGTGGCCACTGAGGAGGCCATGGTGTCCGGGCTGGCACCGGGCAACTGCGCAGTGACCTGGATGGTCGGAAACTCCGCTTCCGGCAACGGCGCGATGGGCAGTCGCGGGAAGGCGATCAGCCCCAGCAGCACCAGCGCAAAGGTCAGCAGAAGGGTGGAGACCGGGTGATCGATGCACCAGGCCGAAACCGAGCCATGGCCCTTCATGGTTGCAGCTCCGATTTCGCGGTTTGAATGACCGGTGTCGGCTCATTGAGTACCTCGATCCTGGAACCTGCCTTGAGCCGCGACTGGCCGTCGCTCACCAGCACATCACCGGGCTGCACACCCTTGATGATGTTCAGGTCACTGCCCTGATAAACCATCTGCACCGGCACCACTTCCACTTCGTCGGCTTTGACCCGATAGACGAAATACTGATCGAGCCCGCGTTGCACCACGGATGGCGGCACTACCAAGGCATCTTTGTCGAGGGCGGTCTGGATCTTGATGGTCACCAATTGCCCTGGCCAGAGCTTTTGCCCGGCGTTACTGAATTCGGCCTTGGCGCGAATGGTCCCGGTGTTGGTGTTGATCTGGTTGTCGATCAGGGTCATATGGCCTTCACCGAGCAAGTCGCCGGTTACACCATCGGTGTCGGCGCCAAGATAGGCGTTGACCTGGGTTTGGGTCTGGGCGCCGATCAGTCTTTGCAGGGTCGGCAGCATCTGTTGCGGCAGGGAGAACTCGACGGCGATCGGGTCGATCTGGGTCACTGAGAACAAGCCTTGGGTATCGCTCATGCGCAGAAAGTTGCCTTCATCGACGGAGCGAATGCCAACTCGACCGGTCACCGGAGAGTGAATTTGGGTGTAGGACAGTTGGACTTGCGCAGCGTCAATGGCCGCCTGATTGCCTTGCGCGGTGGCTTTCAACTGGTTCACCAGCGCCAGTTGCTGATCGTAGGTCTGCCTGGAGACGCCATCATCGACGCTTAGCAGTTTGTATCGCTTGAGATTGACCTCGGCCACTTGCAGCTGCGCCTGGTTTTGCCCCAGCTGAGCGCGGGCCTGATCGAGGCTGGCGCGAATCGAGCGATCGTCGAGGGTGGCCAGCAGATCACCGGTTTTTACCAGCTGGCCTTCCTTGACCCACAGTTTGGTCAGGATGCCATCGATCTGCGGCCGGATGATTACGCTGTGCAACGACAACACTGAGCCGATGCTGCTGACATAGCGTGGCACGTCCTTCTGCTCGACGCTGATCACCCGCACTGGAATCGCGCTCGGCGCCGCCGGTTTGGCGGTGGTCGGCCCGGTCACAAACCAGGTGGCCATTGCGGCCAAGGCAATCAGCAATCCTGCGATCAACACCGTTTTTTTTTGAATACGCATGCTTGTAGGACGCCAGAGCAAAGTGGTCGAGGGATTTGGCCAGTATCAATGGCTTACTTATAGTCCTCAAACCCGGTCAGCAAAATGACTGCTAACTGACAGCGCTGTCAGTAATGGCTGACCATTCGCGCGGTGCGCAGGTTAAAGATCGCAGTCGCACAGGTATACTGCCGGCTTCTGCGGCCCGTCACCCCGGCCAGATCCATTTTTACACCCTTGGAGCTTTCATGACTTCCCGTAAACAACCGCCTGCTGCTGACGTCCAGAGCGAGGAACAGGCTGACCTGCAAAACAGCGTCGACTCCAGCGCAGACACCGAAGACAAAGCCGCAATCCCAGCGTTCAAGTTCCCGTTCAAGCCGGGCGAGCTTGCCGCGGCGAAGAATGCCAGCCAGCCTTGGTATAAAAACGGTGCCAAGAACGGCCACACCAAGACTCCGGGCGCAGCGCCTCCCGGCACCCGTCGCTCGATGGGCAAGCGCTGAGTCATTGATCCGGATGGATCGTTGGATCGTTCCCACGCTCCTGCGTGGGAATGCCTCACTGGACGCTCCGCGTCCGCTTTCGGCAGTGACGCAGAGCGTTACGGCTGCATTCCCACGCAGAGCGTGGGAGCGATCACAGATGCATCAAGCCGCACGCAGCGAGATGAAGGCGTAGTTTGAAGGCTGCGTCGTTGCCACCTGCGCTCCGGCGGCCTGCACTTGTTCGGCGATATCTGTCCCGGATACATGGAACAACCACTCGCTGGCCGAACTCGCTGGTGGCTGCGCTTCAATCTGTTTGATGGCCATGGCGAACGCCGTCATGTCCGGCAGGTAAGCGGTAAAGCCGTCGCCCTTGAGCGCGGTAGTCCGAATGCCCAGCAGTTCGCAGATGGCTTCCTTGGTCTGGATGTCGTCCCGATCAGCCTGGCGCGAACGCTGGATCAAGCCGGCCAGTTCCCGGTCGACCAACTCGCCGCCAACAATCAGCTGCGGGCCTTTTTCCCAGGATTCTGGCGGGCAGTCCTTGGCGGCTGGCTTGAGTGCAATGTGCGGATTGATTTCCATGGGGTAAATGCGACACACCAAAGGCCGGCGTTCATAGATCCGGCAGAGGTTGTCTTCGTCAAGATTCCGGCAGGGGCCAACGTTGTACGCGGCGAAGGTGATCGCCACATAAGCCTCGGTCACACCGCTGGGCACCACACAGGAACGTCGTTCGGCATGCTCGCGTTGCTGCAAAGGCAAGCCCAGGCCATTGCCGAGAAAGCCTTCCACCAGCACGATCACGTTGCCGCCGTCAGCCGCCCACTGCCGGGCTTCGGCGAGGGTCAGGGGGACGTGATGGTCGGTGCAGCACTTGCCGCAACCTACGCAGGAAAACGTTGTATTCATTAAACGGCCGGCTGCAATTGATAGACGAGAGCGGTGACGGGATTACCCACAGAGTCACTGCAAAGGCCTGTTACAAAGCAAGTTATGCGCCAGTCATCCTTGGGTGGATCCCGGACCGCCAGGATCGCAGCCTGCGCTACGCTGGAACGAGTTCTCTGCGCACCAGACGCATGCCCGCGCTTTCATACAAGCGCCGGGCCCGATGGTTATCTTCCAGCACTTTCAAATCGACATACTCTTCGCGTTTTTGCTGGAAAACCCTGAATGCATGCAACAGCAAAGCCCGCCCAAGCCCTTGGCCTTGAGCCCTGGGATGCACCACCAGGTCTTTGATGTAGGCGCTTGTCCAGCACTGGGCGACGCCGACAATCCCTTGGGCGTGCGTGGCGATAAAACACAGGGCCGGGTCATACTCGGCATCGGTTTCGAAGCGTTCACGCCAAATGTCCAGTGCTGGCACGCTGCCGCCGCCCTGCCGATAACCCAGCTCCATCAGCCCATGAACCGTTTCGGCAAGCGGCGCACGGTAAACGGTCAGGCTGATGCCGGCCGGCCAGGCGACGGGCGGCAAAACCTTAGTGAGGTCTCGACGCAGCAGCAGGCAGTAGTCCTCGGCCAAGGCTCAAATACCCTGAGCCGCGACGGCTTTGGCGGCCTCGATCAGACACTTGGTGAGCTCTGGCGAGGAGAACTTGGTCAGCACCGCGTTGGCTCCGGCCAGTCGGGCTTTTTCGCTGTTCATCGCGCTGTCCAGAGAGGTGTGCAGCAGCACGTAGAGGTGTGCGAAGTCCGGGGTTTCGCGCAGGGTACGGGTGAAGGCGTAACCGTCCATCTCCGACATCTCGATGTCCGAGACGATCAGGTTGATTTGCTGTTCAGTGCCCTGCAGGTCCAGCAAGCAATCGATGGCTTCCTTGGCGCTGCGCGCGGTGTGGCATTGCAGGCCGAGGTTGCGCAGGGTGTGCACCGATTGTTGCAACGCCACCTGGCTGTCATCGACCACCAGAATCCTGGCATTACCCAGCACTTCGGCATCTTCCATGCTCAGTTCGGTCGGTGCCATTTCGATTCGTACCGGGGCGATGCCGTGGATGACTTTCTCGATATCCAGTACTTGTACCAGGGTGCCGTCGACCTGGGTTACGCCAGTGATGTACGACTTGGCGCCGCTGGCACCGTAGGGCGGCGGGCGGATATCGGTGGTCAGGCAATGCACGATCTTGCTCACGGCCTGAACGTGCAGACCTTGCTTGGAGCGGCTGACGTCAGTGACGATCAGGCAGCCGCCGTCCGGGTCGACCAACGGTTTTTCACCAATCGCCCGGCTCAGATCGATCACCGACAGCGACGCGCCGCGCAGAGTGGCGATGCCTTTGACGTGCGGGTGCGACTCCGGCAGCTTGGTCAGCGGCGGGCAGGGAATGATTTCACTGACTTTCAGCAGATTGATCGCCATCAGCTTGCCACTGCGCAAGGTAAACAGCAGAAGCGAGAGTGAGTCTGCGCGGGCTTTATCGGAGGACATAAAAACCTTCTGTGGATAAGGTGGTTCGCGGAAACGGGGCCGTGAACAGCTATCGATAACGGGTTATCGACTTGTTCAGGGCTGGCTTTAGGGGTAATCCCGGTAAACCAGACCGGCGCGATCTTCGTAGCAGCTGCCGAAGGCTGCGTTCGGCTGCGCAGCAGTCGTAAAACCTGAAACCGTGGTGTAACAGGTAGAACACGGTGACCGTTTTGCGAGGACTTCGTCCTCGAACGCAGGCTTCGCCA
Source organism: Pseudomonas sp. GW821-FHT02H09 (assembly GCF_059421425.1). Classification (NCBI taxonomy): domain Bacteria; kingdom Pseudomonadati; phylum Pseudomonadota; class Gammaproteobacteria; order Pseudomonadales; family Pseudomonadaceae; genus Pseudomonas; species Pseudomonas sp. GW821-FHT02H09. The sequence goes on along the minus strand of NZ_JBWKVA010000006.1, from coordinate 149,323 downwards.
GCTGCTACGGGGGATGTGTGTCATTTCATCCCCAACCGCTTGGCCATCCTTCCAAGGTTTGCCCTGTCCAGGCCTAGCTCACGGGCCGCGCTTGCCCAGTTGTTCTGGTGGCGCTCAAGGCAGGCGCTGATTAGCTGACGCTGGTAGTTCTCGGTAGCCAGGCGCAGATCCCCGGCGACGTCGGGTAAATCCACGGGGGCGCTGGCAGGCTCTGACGGGGATGCTTGCTGCGCGACATTCGGCAACTCCAGATCCGCCGCGCTGAGGCTGAGGATCTTCGGGCGCTCGCGGCAATTGCCCAGCGCCTTCAGCGCACTGCGACCAATCAAGTGTTCGAGTTCACGGACATTGCCCGGCCAGGCATAAGCCAGCAGCGCCGCCTGGGCATCGCTGGTCAAGCGCAAGCTGTTGAGGCCCATGCGCGAGCGGTTCTGCTCCAGGAAGAAGCCGCTGAGCAGCAGCACATCACGGCCGCGATCCCGCAGCGCCGGCACCAGCAGCGGGTAAACGCTGAGGCGATGATAGAAGTCGGCTCGATAGCGGCCGCTGCGCACTTCTTCGGCCAGATCGCGGTTGGTTGCAGCGATCAGGCGCACATCGACCTGATGTTCTTTATCCGAACCCAATCGCTGCAGCTGGCCGCTTTGCAGCACTCGCAGCAACTTGGCCTGAACGGTCAGCGACAACTCGCCAACTTCATCGAGGAACAGCGTGCCGCCATTGGCCAGTTCGAACTTGCCGCGGCGGTCGTTCATCGCGCCGGTGAAGGCGCCGCGCACATGGCCGAACAACTCGCTTTCCACCAGTGTGTCCGGCAGGGCGGCGCAGTTCAGGCTGATAATCGGTTTGTCGGCTCGCGGCGAAGCCGCGTGTATCGCCTGCGCCACCAGCTCCTTGCCGACTCCTGTCTCGCCGGTGATCAGCACCGTAAGGTCGCTGCCGCCGACCAGGCTGATCTCTTCCATCAGGCGTTTATGGGTTTTGCTTTGGCCGATCATTTCGCGGTTTTGCTGGCCGCTGGCCTGACGGTAAACCTCGGCACGCTGGTGTTCGTCCTCGACGCGCAGGGCCAGACGCTCCATACGCTCAGCGGCATTGACGGTTGCGGCGGCGAGGCTGGCAAAGGCCTGCAGGGCGTCCAGTTCGATGGGTTCAAAACGCTGCGGGTCCAGCGCATCGAGGGTCAGCAGACCCCAAGGGCGTTCGTCGATAAACAGTGGGCAACCCATGCAGTCGTGGACTTCCAGGTGTTCGTCGAGACCGTCCACCAGACCGTCGTAAGGGTCCGGCAACTCGCTGTCACTGGCGAAACGGGTTGGCCCGGGACTGCTGAGCAACGCCTCGAAGCGCGGATGTTCGCTGACCTTGAAGCGTCGGCCCAGGGTGTCGGGGCTCAGGCCATCCACCGCCAGGGGCACCAGCCATTCGCCGTCGAGGCGCAAAAGGGCGGCGGCGTCACACGGCAGCAGAGCGCGCATGGCTTCGAGCAGGCGTCGATAGCGCTCGCCCTCCGGCAGTTCGCGGGACAGGTCGGAGACCAGAGGGAGCAGGGCGGTGAGCAGTGATTTTGCAGTCATATTGACTCCATATAGTCTTAATGACTATAAAGCAGGCATTGTCGATATGACTACTATTTTATTAACATATTGATTTATATAGATTTAATTGTTGGCATGGAAACTGATAGGTAAAGGGTAGTCAGCTGGAAACCAAAAAGCTCAGGAGTTGCCCTTATGCTTAGCGTTCAAGACCGTGCCATCGTCAAATCGACCGTCCCTCTGCTGGAAAGCGGTGGCGAAGCGTTGATCACTCACTTCTATCGCATGATGCTTTCTGAATACCCGCAAGTGCGTCCGTTGTTCAACCAGGCCCACCAGAGCAGTGGCGATCAGCCTCGGGCACTGGCCAACGGCGTATTGATGTATGCGCGGCATATCGAACAGTTGGACCAATTGGGCGATCTGGTGGCGAAAATCATCAACAAGCACGTTGCCCTGCAAATCCTCCCTGAGCATTACCCAATCGTTGGCAGCTGCCTGCTGCGGGCCATTTCCGAAGTGCTCGGCAGTGAGATTGCCACCCCTGAAGTCATAAGCGCCTGGGGCGCGGCCTATAACCAACTGGCCGATATCCTGATCGGTGCTGAAACGGTGATCTATGACCAGAAGGCCGAAGCACCGGGCGGCTGGCGCGGTGAGCGGGAATTCAAACTGGTCGCGCGGGTCGAGGAAAGCTCGGAAATTACTTCGTTCTACTTCGAGCCTGCAGACAAGGGCCCGATTCTGGCGGCAGAGCCTGGCCAATATATCGGCATGAAACTGATCCTCGATGGCGAAGAGATTCGTCGTAACTATTCATTGTCGGCCCTGGCTGACGCCGGCCAGTACCGCATCAGCGTCAAGCGCGAAGCTGGCGGTCGTGCCTCGAATTTCCTGCATGACCGGTTCCATGTCGGCGCGAGCATCATGCTGTTTCCGCCATCCGGCGAGTTCACCCTGACCGCCAGCGACAAACCTTTGGTACTGATCAGTGGCGGTGTCGGCATTACACCTACTTTGCCGATGCTTGAAGCAGCTCTGGCGAGCAAACGCCCGGTGCACTTCATTCATTGTGCGCGTAATGGCGGTGTCCACGCCTTCCGTGATTGGGTGGATGGCCTGGCCGAGCGTCACCCGCAACTCAAGCGTTTCTACTGCTACGCCGAAGATGATGGCGTCAGTCCGGCGGCGCACCGGGTCGGGCTGTTGAGTCAGGATCAGCTTGCTGCCTGGATGCCTGAAGAGCGCGATCTGGACGCTTACTTCCTGGGTCCCAAAGGCTTCATGGGCGCAATCAAACGTCACCTCAAGGCGTTGGGCGTTCCGGAGAAACAAAGCCGTTACGAGTTCTTCGGTCCGGCTGCGGCGCTGGAGTAAACCTTTATTGAATGATCGTTCCCACGCTCTGCGTGGGAATGCAGCCCGTGACGCTGCGCGTCACAAAGCGGACGCAGAGCGTCCGGTGAGGCATTCCCACGCGGGAGCGTGGGAACGATCAAAATCATCTCCAACGATTAATCCCCCGTTAATTCCCCTGCCGTTAATTCCTCCTGTTAAAACCACCGAACCGCCCGCGTGCGCTCACGGCCAGCGTGTAAACTTGCGGACAGACGAAAACCACCACTTTGGCAAAGGGATACGGGGATGAGTGACGAAATACTGCGTTTGGGGCGCGAGCGACGGTTTCTGGTCTTGCTGGGTGTGATCTGCCTGGCGCTGATCGGCGGTGCGCTGTACATGCAGGTGGTGCTGGGCGAAGCGCCATGTCCGCTGTGTATCCTGCAACGCTATGCCTTATTGCTGATTGCGATCTTCGCCTTCATCGGCGCGGCGATGCACACCCGCCGCAGTATTACCGTGTTCGAAGTGTTGGTGGTGCTCAGTGCCATCGCTGGCGCCGCGGTGGCTGGTCATCACGTCTACATCCAGTTCTACCCGGCGGTCAGTTGCGGAATCGACGTCCTGCAGCCGATCGTCGATGGCTTGCCGCTGGCTTCGATCTTCCCGCTGGGCTTTCGGGTCGACGGTTTCTGCGAGACGCCTTACCCACCCGTGCTGGGTTTGTCCCTGGCGCAGTGGGCGCTGGTGGCCTTCGTATTGACGGTGGTGCTGGTGCCGCTGGGTATCTCCCGCAATCGCAAAAACCTGCGCTGAAGTCATCCGCCACATCACATAGCGACACAAAAACGCCCTGGTCCTGCGTGTGAGGATCGGGGCGCTTTGCATTTCGGTGCCCTTGAAAAAAGAGTGTGGTTTGCAGCAGTGAAATGTGCGGCGCATGTGCGACACGTTGTCACACACCGGGTATGGCGAGACATTTCAAGTGGTCATGTTGGTGCTGTATGGCAGCCTGAATTTCTCCCCGTTCAGCGATCAAATTGCCGAAAGCCGCAAAACCCCATCAGGCAGATTTAACAGGCTCCAGGGAAACGCTGGAGGCCTTGTTTCAAGAGGTCTTGGGGCAAATTGAGGGGCAAGATCGGGCAGCGAAGCTGTCTAAAATGAGCGCATTAAGCCTACATTTCTTGTGGTTACTGTTGCGAATGAAAAGCGATACGATCGCTGGGTGATGCAATAATCGTTAATGATTATTGCCAGATCCGATAAAAATTATTTCGATATGAGACATGGTTTATAAAACGCTACATATCTACAATCGCACGCACTGAGTTTCCGGCGCTGCCCATTCTTCGTCAGGAGGGGAGGCGAGGGGCGGTTTGATTGCTCCATACGACTCCAGGTGTCGGCAACCTTCCAACTATCCGCACCAAATGGAATTGGTCTGTAACAAGGCCTTTGACCACGAATTCGAATAAGAATTACCGCTAGCCCAGGATTTGTCGATCAGCGTTTAGCGCGACGGGCAGGCCCTTATTCAATCGAAGAAAAAATGCCAACCCTTGGCAGGGTGAAGTGTTGGCGATCAAAACCCAACTGCATTGCGCAAGCTGCTTTAGAGGTCGTGAGATGAGTAAAAACAGGTACCCCAGATTCTTAGGCTTCTTGCCTCTGCTCGGCACGTTGTTGCTGGGTGGTTGCAATATGACCTTGCTCGATCCGAAGGGCCAGGTCGGCCTGGACGAGCGAAACCTGATCATCACCGCAACGCTGCTGATGCTGTTGGTCGTGGTGCCGGTCATCGTCATGACCTTCGCTTTCGCCTGGAAATATCGCGCATCCAACAAGGACGCGACCTACGCGCCGAACTGGTCGCACTCCACCAAGATCGAAATCGCGGTGTGGGCTGTTCCAGTGCTCATCATCATTGCCCTGGGTTACGTCACCTACAAGTCGACCCACGCGCTGGACCCGTACCGTCCGCTGGAATCCGACGTCAAGCCGATCACCATTCAAGTGGTCGCAATGGACTGGAAGTGGCTGTTCATCTACCCGGAACAAGGCATCGCCACCGTCAACAAGATGGTGTTCCCGGCCAACACGCCGGTTAACTTCAAAATCACCTCCGACACCGTGATGAACTCGTTCTTCATTCCGGGCCTGGGCGGTCAGATCTACGCGATGGCGGGCATGGAGACCAAGTTGCACCTGATCGCCAATCAGAATGCCGAGTTTGACGGTATCTCCGCCAACTACAGCGGTGCTGGCTTCACTGGCATGAAATTCAAAGCAATCGCCACCTCTCAGGCAGATTTCGATGCCTGGGTCAGTGATGTCAAGAAGGCACCTAAACAGCTTGAAAAAGCTGAATACGAAGCCCTTTCCAAACCAAGCCAGAACAACCCGGTTGAACTCTACTCCTCGTACGCGCCGAACCTGTTCCAGACCATCATCGACAAGTATGAAGGCATGAAACCGGGCCAGCCGATGCACCACGAGAAGGAAGGGAAGGAAGTGGCCGGTATGGAAGGGATGGACATGAGTTCGCATTCAGCTGCCGGGGCAGAGGAGTAAACGATGTTTGGTAAATTAAGTTGGGAAGCGATCCCGTTCCACGAGCCGATCGTGATGGTGACCATCGCCATGATCGCGCTCGGTGGTCTGGCGGTATTTGCTGCAATCACCTACTTCAAGAAGTGGACCTATTTGTGGACCGAGTGGCTGACGTCGGTCGACCACAAGAAAATCGGCGTGATGTACATCGTCGTTGCCATGATCATGCTGCTGCGTGGTTTTGCCGACGCGGTCATGATGCGCTCCCAGCTGGCCCTGGCCACCGAGGGTTCGCCTGGCTACCTGCCACCTGAACACTATGACCAGATCTTCACCGCTCACGGTGTGATCATGATCATCTTCATGGCGATGCCATTCTTCACCGGCCTGATGAACCTTGCAGTGCCGCTGCAGATCGGCGCACGTGACGTTGCCTACCCGTTCCTGAACTCCCTGAGCTTCTGGCTGCTGGTATCTGGCGTAGTGCTGGTCAACGTGTCCCTGGGTGTCGGCGAATTCGCCCGTACCGGTTGGGTTGCGTATCCACCGCTGTCGGAACTGGGCTACAGCCCGGGCGTGGGTGTGGACTACTACATCTGGGCACTACAGCTATCGGGTCTAGGGACGACGCTGACGGGGGTCAACTTCCTGGCCACCGTGCTGAAAATGCGTACCCCGGGCATGAAAATGATGGACATGCCGATCTTCACCTGGACCTGCACCTGGGCCAACGTACTGATCGTCGCTTCCTTCCCGATCCTGACCGCTACCCTGGCTTTGCTGACGCTTGACCGTTACATGGATTTCCACATTTTCACCAATGAACTGGGTGGAAATCCGATGATGTACGTCAACCTGTTCTGGGCCTGGGGTCACCCCGAGGTTTACATCCTGATTCTGCCGGCGTTCGGGATATTCTCCGAAGTCATCTCGACCTTCTCCGGCAAGAAACTGTTCGGCCACCACTCGATGATCTACGCCAGCGGCGCGATCACGATCCTGGGCTTCATGGTCTGGCTGCACCACTTCTTCACCATGGGGTCGGGTGCCAACGTCAACGCCTTCTTCGGTCTGGCGACGATGCTGATTTCGATCCCGACGGGGGTGAAGCTATTCAACTGGCTGTTCACCATCTACCAGGGCCGTCTGCGTTTCACCAGCCAGGTGCTGTGGACCCTGGGCTTCATGGTGACCTTCGCCATCGGCGGCATGACCGGCGTACTGCTGGCCATTCCGGGTGCTGACTTCGTTCTGCACAACAGCCTGTTCGTTATCGCGCACTTCCACAACGTGATCATCGGCGGCGCCGTGTTCGGTTACATCGCCGGTTTCGGCTTCTACTTCCCTAAAGCGTTCGGCTTCAAGCTGCACGAAGGTTGGGGCAAGGCAGCGTTCTGGTTCTGGATCTCGGGCTTCTTCGTCGCGTTCATGCCGCTCTATGCACTGGGCTTCATGGGCATGACCCGTCGTCTGAACAGCACCACCAACCCTGAGTGGACGCCATACCTGCACGTTGCAATGGTCGGTGCGGTACTGATCGCCTTCGGTATTGCCTGCCAGTTGATCCAGTTGTACGTGAGTATCCGTGATCGCAAGCTGCCGCAGAACATGTGCGAAGCCGGCGACCCGTGGAATGCCCACACGCTGGAATGGTCGACCTCCTCGCCACCACCGTTCTACAACTTCGCTGTACTGCCGAAAGCCGACGGCATCGACCCGTTCACCGAAGCCAAGCAAAACGGTACTGCGTACAAGGCTCCGGCCAGGTACGAGCCGATCCACATGCCAAACAACACCGCGACCGGTCTGGTCATGGGTGCTCTGTTGACCGTGTTCGGTTTTGCGATGATCTGGCATATCTGGTGGATGGCCATCGCAGGTCTTGCCGGCACCGTGATCTATTTCGTGATCCACGCTGCCCGTGATGATCAGGGCTACATGGTGCCGGTCGATGTGATCGAGCGCATTGAAGCCGAGCAGCACAAGCGTCTGGTTGCGGCCAAAGCGATTCCGGCCACCGCCACCCGTGTTGAAACCTCGTTGGAACAGGCTTAAACCATGTCGAACTTAGTGACCAATGTTGGACACGCCCATGGTCATGACCATGGGCACGATGACCATCACCACGACTCGGGCGAGATGACCGTATTCGGTTTCTGGCTCTACCTGATGACCGACTGCATTCTGTTTGCGTCGATCTTCGCGGTGTACGCGGTACTGGTAAACAACGTAGCCGGTGGCCCGTCGGGCCACGACATCTTCGAACTGCCATACGTGCTGGGCGAAACCGCCTGCCTGTTGCTCAGCTCGATCACCTACGGCTTCGCCATGCTGGCGTTGTTCAAAGGCAAGAAGAGTCAGGTGCTGGGCTGGTTGGCCATCACCTTCCTGTTCGGTCTGGGCTTCATCGGCATGGAGATCAACGAGTTCCATACGCTGATCTCCGAAGGCTTCGGTCCGAACCGCAGCGGCTTCCTGTCCGGGTTCTTCACCCTGGTCGGTACCCACGGTCTGCACGTGACCAGCGGTCTGATCTGGATGGCGATCATGATGTATCAGGTCCAGAAGAATGGCCTGACAGCGACCAACAAGACCCGTCTGAGCTGCCTGAGCCTGTTCTGGCACTTCCTGGACGTTGTGTGGATCTGCGTATTCACCGTTGTTTACCTGATGGGGACTCTGTAAATGGCTAACGCAGCTCACTCACACAATGGCCACGATAGTCACGACGCCAGCCACGGCAGCGTCAAGTCGTACGGCATCGGCTTCATCCTGTCGGTGATCCTGACCATCATTCCTTTCGGCCTGGTGATGTACCCGTCGCTACCGAAAGACGTGACCCTGTTGATCGTACTGGCCTTCGCAGTGATCCAGGTGCTGGTGCACCTGGTCTACTTCCTCCACCTGGACCGCTCCGCCGCCCAGCGTAGCAACGTGATTGCGTTTGTTTTCGCGGCGCTGGTTATCCTCCTGTTGGTCGGGTTGTCGCTGTGGATCATGTACAGCATCCATTCCGTCATGATGGCGCACTGAGGAAAGTCCGGATGTCCCTAAAGCACTTTATCCAAATCACCAAACCGGGGATCATTTTCGGTAACGTGCTTTCTGTGGCAGGCGGGTTTTTCCTGGCCTCGAAAGGGCATGTCGACATCGCCCTGTTCCTGGCCGCAATGATTGGCACTTCGTTGGTGGTGGCGTCCGGTTGCGTGTTCAACAACTGCATCGACCGCGACATCGACCTGAAGATGGAACGCACCAAAAACCGTGTGCTGGTCCAGGGCCTCATCTCCCTGAAACTGGCACTGGTTTACGCCACCCTCCTGGGGGTCGCCGGTGTGGCTTTGCTGTACCGAGTGGCCAACCCGTTGGCGGCGCTGTTCGCGGTGATCGGTTTTGTCATCTACGTCGGCTTCTACAGTCTGTACCTCAAGCGCAAGTCGGTTCACGGCACGCTGGTGGGCAGTCTGTCGGGCGCCATGCCGCCGGTGATCGGTTACGTGGCCGTGAGCAACAGCTTCGACATGGCGGCGTTGACGCTGCTGGTGATGTTCAGCCTGTGGCAGATGCCGCATTCCTACGCCATCGCGATCTTCCGCTTCAACGATTACCTGGCCGCATCGATTCCGGTGCTGCCGGTCAAGCGCGGGATTGAGGTGGCCAAGCGGCACATCCTGCTCTACATCCTGGCGTTCCTTGTGGCGACCTTGATGCTGACCTTCAGCGGCTACGCCGGCATGAGCTACCTCGCCGTCGCCGCCGCCATGGGCATGTACTGGCTGTACATGGCCTGGACCGGCTACAAGGCCGTGGATGATCGAGTCTGGGCGCGCAAGCTGTTCGTCTTCTCGATCTTCACCATCACCGCGCTGAGCGTGATGATGTCCCTGGACTTCAAAGTGCCAAGTGAGTTGTTGCTGACTTACGCGCCTTGAGCTAGAGCATGGCAACAAAAAGCCCCGCCTTCGATTGAAGAGCGGGGCTTTTTTTGTCTGTGTGTCGGGCACGGGCATTCAGGCGTGCATTGAGGATAACGCTTGAGGTGCTTTACTGCGCTGAACTGACATCCGGCATGGGGGTGTTTTCGAGTTGGTGTACTGCCAGGAAGCGACTGTTGGCGGGTGTCCAGGTGTTGTCGAAGGCTGCTGGCAGATCGCCCCAGAATAAAAGATGCCAGAGTCTCCAAAGTCCCATCCAGGCTTCAAAGTCTGGCCCTTGGCGTGCGCGTCGGGTTTGTCGCTGCAAAGCGCTTCCCAGGGATTGGGCATACAGCCGACAAGCTCTGCAGTCTATGTTTGGCGTGCAGCATTTGACCTCACCAGCATCTTGCAGATCGACGTGGAAATGTCGGTAGTGAGGTGTTACACGGGCAGCACAGTTGGTCGCGATGCCGGTATCGGGGTCGATGTCATAAAGACCGTCGGCGTTATGCACCCACTTATTGAAATTGCGGTCGTAGAGAATGGTCTGGGGGAAGTTTTCCATCGCTTCGCCAATTAAAACCTGTGACAGAGCCAGATCTTGAGCGTCAAGTAGCAAGTTATCGTCGCTATGGCTGAAGCGAAAATAGTCTGAACGATCAAGTTGCTCATTACCCAGTCGGGTGAGGTAGTCAGTCGTCGGGCTGTAATGGTTGAAGCTAAGGCGCAGCCCTTCATCAGCGCACATTCGCGCGATGGCCGGGATGCTTTGGAGGTTTTGACGGGTAACGGTAAAGACGAAGATGGCCCGTGGGTCATTACCGTAATTTCGCACCTGCTTGGCGAATATGTTCGCGCCCCTCAGTTTGGCGCTTTCCTCGGGCAAGCCCCAGAGCGATATCTGCAGGCGATAGTTCAGCTCGCGGGTGAGCTTGCGGGTGCCGTTGGTATAGATGACTCCCTTTGGAATATGTCGGGACATCACGACAAGTTTGCTTTCGACCAGAGACGGCTCGGCTCCGGCTACCTCGGCATAATTGATTCCACGCTTTGCTTCCGCGGCAAAGAATCGATCAATTTGATCAAGGTCGGTAACCGGAACATGCCCTTCATAGTCGGAACCGGCGAAGAAAAGGCAGCCTTCGCAGACCAGGTTGCAGGTATTTGACAGATCGTACTGAGAAGGACGAATCGGAAGAACCTGCTTGCGCAGGTAGTCGAAAAATGCGCGGGAATTGTCACCCTGCTTAGTACTGTCCATGTAATGTTCCTGATCTTTAGAGTGCTACGTTTTCGAGGAAGAGGGCGCGCACGGCACATTTATGTATTAGGGGATTTAAGCTGTTTGATTGTTCGACAATCTATGGGATCTTGTACGGGAAATTTGCAGTAATGGCTATTTGCTTTTATCCCCCGGAAACGGGAAAAGACGAGTGGTATCGGTGTCGGTTTTACAGCGCCGAATTTCTGACTTCCGGGACTTGATATGTTGTTCAATAGCCTGCCTTTCATGGTACTTGCCGGTGTTGTCCTGCTGATGACTCTGAACCTTCATCGATTTGGGTTTCAGGCATCAAAGTACTTGCTGATTTTTGCCTCGCTGGGTTTCTACTGCATATGGAATCCATCGGATGTTCCGGTACTGCTATCGTCCCTGTTCGCCAACTGGTTGCTGGCCGGTTGGCTTTTCCGGGCGCAGGGTACTCAACGACGTCTTTTACTTGGGCTAGGCATAGTCGCCAATCTACTATTGCTCCTTTGGTTCAAGGTCGGTCCGGTTTGCATGGGGTTGGTCAGTACATTTTGGCCAGAGGTTCCAGTTCCTGCAGAGCGGCCCTTGCCCTTGGGCATCTCGTTTTTTACCTTCCAGCAAATCGCCTACCTGGTTTCGCTTTATCGCAACAATGCCCGGGCCAAGGGTGCCGACTACACCTTTGTCATTTGCTTCTTCCCGCATCTCGTGGCCGGCCCGCTGGTGCGTCATCGAGACATGATCCAGCAGCTTAACCAACCCAGTACTTTTGCGTTGCGTTCCGCCAACCTGTTCGCCGGAAGCAGCTTGTTCATTATCGGTCTGAGCAAGAAAGTGCTGCTCGCCGACCCCTTGGGCAGTTATTCACACCGCCTTTTCGGTATTGCCGACAGCGGACAGGCGCTGGACTTTCTTTACGCCTGGATCGCGGCGTTGGCAGGATTTCTCAATTTCTATTTCGACTTTTCCGGCTACTCCGACATGGCCTGCGGGTTGGCGTTGATCGTCGGAATTCGTTTGCCGATGAATTTCTACTCGCCCCTGAAAGCCGTGAGCATGGATGAGTTCTGGAATCGCTGGAACATTACCGTTACCCAGTTCATTCGCGATCATGTATTCCGGCCTTTGGCGGGGCGCCGGCTGGTGGTGCGTCGCCATCTGGCGGCATTGCCCCTGACCATGATCATCGCCGGATTCTGGCATGGTGCAACCTTGAACTTTCTACTATGGGGAGCCCTGCATGGTCTTATCGTGACCTGCCAGCATGCGCGTCGTCTGGTGTTGCGCACACCGGCTCCGCGCAATCTGTCCCAAGGACGGCGCTTCATAAGCTGGGGGCAGACGCAACTGATGTTGATCGGTCTGGGCTGCGTCTTCCAAACCCACACCATTCATGGGGCCTGGCTGACGTTGCGTGCTTTGGCCGGATTCGGAGGGCCTGCTCAACCGGTCATTCTGCCGTCGAATTTCCATCAAACCTGGGCGGACGGCATTGTGGTGATTCTGGGAGGGACTCCGACAAGTGCGCTGCCTGTTCTGCCGGGCACCATTGAGGCGCTCCTGCTGATTTTTTTCGCGTGGGGTATCTGCCTGTTTGCGCCGAACTCGGTGGAGATAATGGGGCGCTATCGTCCCGTACTCGACTCGACCAACTTCCTGCGCCAGGGGCTCAAACCCAAGTTGCCTGGCGTTCGAATTGCCGGACAGCTCCTGGCTGCGCCTGGCGTGGGCTGGGGGCTGATCCTTGCCTTGCTGCTGGGGCTGACCATGCTACGCGTGCTGTCCAATGCCTCCAGCCCTTTCAACTACTACAACTACTGACATGACCACACGCCCGAGTTCTTCTGTTCATACCCGTTTACGCCGCACCATTGGCTGGACGTTGGTCGCGACCATTATGGTGGTGGTGCTGGCTAACCTGTTCACTGTTGTGTTCGCGAAGTTTTTGATCGGGCAAGGTTATTGGCAGGAAAGCAAAGTCTGGAAGGGGCTTTTGCTGGAAGCGCAGACGCCAGCGCCCGAAGTTGTACTGGTGGGCTCTTCCAGGGTGCAAAACCATTTCAACACTGACTATTTCAATACGCATGGTCACAAGACATTCAATATGGGGGCTCCAGGCCTGATGCCTTGGGAGTTCCCCTCCATGGTGCAGCAGGCCTCCGAGGTTGCGGGAAAGACGGTGGTTATCAGTATTCCCGCCGATATCCTTTTTGCTCCTCTTGGCTGTCCAAATCACTGGACGGGCACTGACCTGGTGTTCTATGCCAGGCATGCGCCTGCGTGCTTGAAATCCTTGTCGTTGGCTCAATGGCTGAAGCCCTTGCCCATCAATGCTTTTTTTAGTGAAACCTTTACCAATGTTCACTATTCCCCATGCCGTGATGAGGCTGATCAGTCACTGAAGCAACTTGAGGTATTACATGGCCCTGATGTCTGTAATGATCCGAGAGGGTTAATGCTATTACGCTACAGTAGACGTTGGGTGGCTGTTTTCCACAATGGCGACGGCTTGATAATCCCCGATGGTTATCCAGCGAGACAGGCCGAAGTGCATTGGCTGGATAGACGACAGACAGCCTTTCAAACGGAAGTCGTGAATTTTCTACGCGAGTTGGCTGATAGTGTTCGTGTCGCAGGGAAAACCCCTGTTTTCATTATTGAAGCCGCGCCTGTCGAACACTTGCTGATTAATCACGAGTTGGAAAAACAGACAGGCACTCGGACGTTGTATATGAATGAAGCACGCTTCATGGATGATGAAATTGCAGATCATGATCACTTGGGGGCGAAGGGCAATGATCGTGTGACTAAATTGCTGTTCGAGCAACTTTTCTGTGTTCCCGACTCGCAGGCCTGCTCGTCTGAGGCAGAGGCATCACGACTCTGACCGTCATGAGCTGCGAGTTCGCGGTTTACCGGCGAGGGGTAAGACGGTATTTACAGGACCGGCCTCTATCCTTCGATTCCGTTGGGGAACGCGACCGGCGCAGGAGCTGCCGCAGGCCGCGATCTTTTGATCTTCCGGTGTTACTGCTGAGCGATGCTGTAACCGTCGAACGCCGTCTGCTGCTGAAGGGCAGTGATGATGCTTTTCCGAGTAGCGGGCTGTTCGGCACCTTCGTTATCCATGAAGGTTTCGTTTTCCAGTTCCGCTTGATCGCCTTCACCGACAAACGCAAAACCGAGGAATTCGAAGGCTTCACGGTCCATGTTCGGCTTGGAGCGAGGTGTGCGCAGGGGCAGGGTGACGCTCACGCCGTCCTTGCTGATGGAGAACACTTCGATTTCTTTCTTGGCGCGAGCCGTTTTGGTTTTGCCGCTGCTGGGGTTGCTGACCGCTTGATGGGTCTGGTTCAACACTTTCAGCGCCAGGCCATACACCAGCTCCTGGAACTCAGGATCGTCTTTGAAGCTGGACAGAATCCGGCTGATGGAAAATTTGCTGCTCAAGTCTTCCAGAGCGGCGATGTCGGCGGCCTCTGCGTCTTTAAGCTGTTTCAGCTCGCCCATCAGTTCGTAGGCTTTGTCGTCGTCAAACTGGTCATGTGCCTGGCGAATCGCAATGCGTAACTCACGAATCTGGTCGCTTTCTTTCGAGGTGTGAAAAGCATCGAGCACCATTTCACTGATGGTCTTGGCCTGCGGCACATGCTGCGAAAGATTGATGGCGTTTTCGTATTCCACTTTGGACGACAAGGTGATTACGGATTCATCGGTGTTGGATTCGGGCATTGAAATTTCACTACTTCATTTAACAAGGTTTGAGACGGGAAACGCGCCGGGCATTTTCAGGGCGCGTGTGCAGCGGCGTCAAGGAACCATGCCTGAGTGACGGTTTTTAACGGCTGTGCTGCCAGGATCGCGCTTGCAGTGATGACAACGCCCGATACAAGGTGATCGCCCGCCCGCAAAACAGACCGACCGTGAACCCCGAAGCCACTCCAGTCAGTGCCAGCATTTGCATAGTCGCCGTCAACTCAGGGTGAACGGCATCCTGATAGCCGGTGTAGTACTTCACGGCGAAGAACAGCTGGGAGATAAGCAGGATCTTCAGGGTTCCGGGGACGATCAGCCCGTTGCCATCAGCCTCCAGTACGGCACCTTTGCGAGAGAACATGCCCATCGCCACCAGACTGCCAAGGGCCACGCCGCCCATCCAGAAAGCTGTCGACAAGGCGGTGTGATTCAGCGAAAACAGCGACCAGATAACCAGAATCAATGGGGTGATCAGCAACGATTTCCTGCTTTCCCTGCTGCTCGAGCAGGCCTTGAACCCGTAATAACAGAGCAGCAGATAAACAGCGAAAACCCACAGCGGCGTGCCTTGCAGGATATCGAGCATGAGTTATCCCCAGGGCGCTGATCGAAGGGAGATCGAGAGGGCGCTACAGGTTTTCATCGTCAGCTTCCTTGCGTGGACGTTCAGTAAGGTGGCGACTGTTCGCGTCGCCGAGTGGAGAATGCCTGAAATCTGATGTTTGGGTTCAGTAGTGATATCGGCACATCAGTATCTGCATCTCATCGTCTTCTACCCCATAGACCAATCGATGTTCGGTCGTGATCCGACGCGACCAAAACCCGCTGAGGTAATGTTTGAGGGGTTCAGGTTTGCCGAGTCCGTCGAAAGGATCACGCTGGATCGCTTTGATCAAAAGGTTGATACGCTGGAGTCCGGCCTTATCGTTCTGCTGGAACCAGAGGTAGTCATCCCAGCCTTCAGGGGTAAAGAGAATCTTCATTCTTCAATCAGTTGCCTGGCTTTGGCTTTACCGGCGCTAAGGCTGTTGATCGATTTGATCAAGCGCTCGGCGTTGGCAGGGGAGCGGAGCAGGTAAGCGGTTTCTTCGAGGGCGTTGAATTCGGCCAGAGAAATCATGACGACCGGTTCGCCTTTTTGGCGTGTCACCAGCAGCGGAACACGATCTTCGTTTACTCGATCCATGGTTTCAGACAGGTGCGCACGGGCATTGGTGTAATTGATGGTTTGCATGACGGGGTCCTCGCTCAATGATTTAAACGTACAGAAATACGTACATATTGGCAAGGTGCTCCCTATGAGCGGTCGTTCTGCTGGGGAAGCGGGACTGGTCTGATCTTTCATAAGGGGACTTCGTGGAATTCAAAAAGAGGCTCAAAGACGCGCTTCAAGACGATGAAACCCAGCGTAGTTCGGTGTGCGAAAGATATAAGGGGCTGGCGTAGATCAGATTGTTGCGGGATATGCCGCCAGCCACAGCGGCCATGAGGTTCCTGCGTCGTTCACACTGCCTGAATATCCGCCAACCCCGCTTCCAATGTTTCACGAAGGCCACAGCCGCGGCGGGCGATGAACACCATTTGTACAGCGTGTTCCGGCGTTTGTCCGGTGGCCAGGCTGAACTGGCTGCGGGCACCGACATGTTGCAGCCAATAAGGCTGTTCGTTGCCTTGCAGTTGCACCAGCCCCTTGAGGCGGAAGATATCTTTGGGAAGCCTGGCCAGCCATTCGCGCAGAGCTTTGGGCGGTGGCGGGGCGCGTGACTGTGCCGAAGTCCTGCAGCAACTGGCCGAGCGCCTGCAAGCGCCGGTGGCGTTGACGACGAATGCCCGGGGCTTGTTGCCGGTCGGCCATCCGTTGCTGCTCGACGGTGTGCAGTCGTCGGCCCATGGTCGGTCGCTGTTCGACGAGGCCGATGTGATCCTCGCCGTCGGTACTGAACTGGGTGAGACGGACTACGATTTTTTCGGCCTCGGGCCACTGAAATTCAAGGCGTCGTTGATTCGTCTGGACATCGATCCGATGCAGGTCATGGGCGTGCAGCGAGCTCACGTCGGATTGGTCGGCGATGCCCGCGAAGGCTTGCTTGCGCTATTGGCCAATGTTGCGGCGCCGGTTCAAAGTGGCCGTTGGGCGCTGGACAGTGTGCAGCGCGTCAACCAGTGCGAACGCGATAGCTGGACGGCCAAACAACAGGGGTTGCAAGGGCTGCTCGACCTGCTGCGTGACAGCCTGGTCGATCCGCTGATCGTCGGTGATTCCACGCAACCGGTGTATCAGGGCGCGGTGGGCTACCGGTCGCCGAAACCCAACAGCTGGTTCAACGCCGGCAGTGGCTACGGCACCCTTGGTTACGGCTTGCCTGCGGCGATTGGCGCCAAGCTGGCCAAGCCTGAGCGTGCAGTTGTCGCGTTAGTGGGGGATGGCGGTTTGCAGTTTTCCTGCGCTGAATTGATCGCTGCGCGAGAAGCGGGAGTGGGCGTCATCATGGTGCTGTGGAACAACCAGTGCTACGCCGAAATCCGCGACTACATGCAGGCCCGCGAGATCCCGCCACTGGGTGTAGACATCATGACCCCGGACTTCGCCGCCATGGCCCGCAGTTTCCACATCGACCACCATGCGCCGCAGGGGCCGGAGGCGTTGCGCACGTTGTTGCTGAAAATGGCGACCACCAAGGAGCCGGTGATGATTGAGCTGGATGCGGCGGTGTACCTGGCGTCGTAGGGCGCACATTCCCCGTAGCAGCTGGCGAAGCCTGCGTTCGGCTGCGAAGCAGTCGCCAATCAGGCCATTACGGTTAACCTGCAAAACCGCAGTGCATGATTTTACGACCGCTGCGCGGCCGAACGCAGCCTGGCGGCAGCTGCTACGGAGCGCGTAGCGGCTTAACTGACCGGTACCGGGGCAAGCCTCACTACTCGCTATGTCTTGCGCGCTCTACTTCCCCGGCGAGTTCAAATTCATGGACCGAATCGCCAACTGAGCCGCTGTTTCCTCATCCACCGGCAGCGAGAAGCGGAAGGTCGCGCCCCGCCCGGGAACATCGATCAGCCGGATCTCGCGACCATGCAGTTGCAGGATCCGGTGCACGATGCGCAAGCCCAGCCCGCCATCACGCCGTGCGCCGCCGATGTTGAACGGGCGCAGGAACAACCCTTCACGCAATTGCGCAGCGATGCCCGGGCCGCTGTCGCTGATCGTCACGTCTACGAATGACCCTTGGGGCACGAGGCTGACTTCGACGTCTCCATTGATTGGCGTATGGCGCAACGCGTTGTCCAGCAGGTTGGTCAACACGCGTTCGATCAGGCCGAGGTCGGCACACACGGCCAACCCGCTAGGGGCGAAGTTGGCTTTCAGCGCAGTCTGTCGCGCCTCGGCAGTGAGTTCGAATTTCTGGAAGACGTCCTGCACCAGATCTGTCAGCGAAAATCGTTCCAGTACCGGCTGCACGAAGCCATGTTCCAGACGCACCAGGTCCAGCAGCGATTGCGCCAGACCGCCAACCTTGCGGCTCTGATCCAGGGCGATGCCCAAGTAGCGGCGCCGCTCCTCCGGGGTCAGCGAGGCGTCCTTGAGTGACAGGGTTTCGAGATAACCATGCAACGACGCCAGCGGTGTGCGCAGGTCGTGGGAGATATTCGCCACCAGCTCCCGACGCTCCTGATCCTGGCGCGTCAGCGAGCGCCATTGTTCGCCCAGGCGGGTTTGCATTTGCCGGAACGCCGCGTCGAGCATGGCGATTTCGTCATGGCTGGCGGTCTTTTCCGGCTTGTCTGATGCAGGCGGTGAAGGAGGGACAACGGGTGCGCCGTCGATGTCGAAATGGGCAACGGTCTCGGTCAACCGGCGCAAGGGGCGGGTGATCAGGGCAAACGCTGTGAGACCGGCAATCAGGCACAGCAGCGCAACCAGACCAATCGACCAGAGCGCGGTATTGAGGGCTACGCTGGTGGCGCCGCGCTCGGCAAAGCGGTCGTGTTCCTCGCTGAGCAGCACCACATAGAGGTAGCCGGCCTGCTGACCGTTGACCCGTAACGGCGCGGCGCTGAACACCTTGCGTCCGTCGACACTGCGCGGGTCGTCGCCGAGAATCGGCAAAGCGTCGCCGTTGAGCAAGCGATGCACCGGCGCCAGATCGACCTGTTCGCGGCGCATTCGTCCCTCTGGCGCGGCATTGCCGACGATGCGCCCGCTGGCATCAAGCAGATAGACCTCGACGCTGGGATTGACCAGCATCAACTGGCTGAACAGCTGGCGCACGGCGTTTGGCATCAGGCCGTTGGCGTCCATCAGTTGGGTGTCGTGGGCAATGTGCTGGGCCAGATCGCGGGACAGCCCTTGCACCACTTCAAGTTCGTGCATCTTGTTGGAGCGCACCTGCATCCACGCCGAGGTGCCGCAGCACACCAGCAACAGCAGGGCGAACACCGCCGACAGGCGCTGCGTGAGGGTCAGTCTCATGGCTGATCCTCCGGTGCCGCGAATTTATAACCTCGGCCCCACACCGTCAGGATCCGCACCGGTTGCGCCGGATCGGCCTCGATCTTGGCCCGCAAACGATTGATGTGGGTGTTGACCGTGTGCTCGTAGCCTTCGTGGCTGTAACCCCACACGGCATTGAGCAGGTCCATGCGCGAAAACACTTTGCCGGGTTGGCGGGCGAAGAAATACAGCAGGTCGAACTCGCGCGGGGTGAGATCCAGGTGCCGGCCGTCGAGTGACACATCACGGGTCAACGGGTCGATAAACAGCCCGCCGGAGGTCAGGCTGCCGGCGTCCATTTTCAGGTTGCGGGCCATTGCGTCGACCCGTCGCAGCAGCGCCTTGACCCGCGCCACCAGCTCCAGCATCGAAAAGGGTTTGGCCAGGTAATCGTCGGCACCCAGCTCCAGACCAAGAATGCGGTGCAGTTCGCTCGACCGCGCACTGGTGATGATGATCGGCGTGTAGCGAGCCATGGCGCGGGCGCGGCGGCAGATTTCCAGGCCATCGACACCGGGCAGCATCAGGTCGAGGATCAGCGCGTCCCAGCCGCCTTGCTCCAGCAGGCGCAAGCCTTCATTGCCATCGGCACTGTGCACGACCTCGAACTGCTCATCGCGCAGATGCAGCGAGATCAGGTCGGCGATGTGCATATCGTCCTCGACCACCAGGACACGTTTGGGCTGATCCATCGAAACTTAATCCTGCGCCAGGCAATGATCGGCATTGTGCGGCTTTTCCAGGGGCCGAGTTATCACGAATTGTTTAACTCTGCGTGAGGATTTAGCGACCACCTCAAGCCTAGGCTGTCTTCAATGCAAAACACTGCGATATTTTGGAGAGAGCCATGTTTTCTCGGCGACAGTTCCTGATAGCGGGCGGCGGCCTGGGCGTTGCGGCGCTGGCCATCGGCTTATTGCCAAAGTTTACCGCAAGCTCGGCACTGGTCAGCGATGCCAGCGCTGGCGAAACCTTTGAAGTCACCCATACCGATGCCGAGTGGCGGGCACTGCTCAGCGCTGAGCAGTACGACATTTTGCGCAAGGAAGGCACCGAGCGCGCCTACACCAGCCCGCTGAATGATGAACACCGCGAAGGCACCTTTGCCTGCGCCGGTTGCGACTTGCCGTTGTTTTCATCGAGCACCAAGTTCGACAGCCGCACCGGTTGGCCGAGCTTCTGGGCACCGTTGAACAACGCGGTGGCGACCCGCGAGGACCGTTCATTCGGCGTCTTGCGCGAAGAAGTCCACTGTCGGCGTTGCGGCGGCCATCTGGGGCATGTCTTCGACGATGGGCCAAAACCGACCGGCCTGCGCTACTGCATGAACGGCCTTGCGATGACCTTCGAGCCATTATCGGCATAAGCCATGGGCATGCTTTTTCTCTCACCTCATTCGGGTCGACACTATGTGGCTTCTGGTTCTCGCGTATCTCGGTGGCGTGCTGACGATTGTCAGCCCGTGCATTCTGCCGGTATTGCCCTTTGTCTTCGCTCGCACCGGGCAGCCGTTTTTGCGCAGTGGCTTGCCGCTGCTGGCGGGGATGGCCCTGACCTTCGCGCTCGTCGCCTCACTGGCGGCGGTCGGCGGCGGTTGGGTGGTGCAAGTCAATCAGTACGGTCGCTGGCTCGCGTTGCTGTTCGTTGCGCTATTCGGGCTGACGCTGTTGCTGCCGCACCTCGCCGAGCGGCTGACCCGGCCACTGGTGGCGGCCGGCGGTCGTCTGTCGCAAGCTGCGGGCGCCGATGCGCGACCACGTCCCGGCGCCTCGTTCTTGATCGGCGTCGCCACCGGCCTGCTCTGGGCACCGTGCGCGGGACCGATTCTCGGGTTGGTGCTGACCGGTGCAGCACTGCAGGGGGCCAGCATCGGCACTACCTTGCTGTTGCTGGCTTACGCCGCAGGTGCCGCGACCTCGCTCGCCGGTGCATTGCTGATTGGTGGTAAGGTTTTCGCGGCGATGAAGCGCTCAATCGGTGCCGGTGAATGGGTGCGCCGCGGTTTGGGCGCAGCGATGCTGGCAGGCGTCGTGGCCATCGCCCTGGGTCTGGACACCGGGATTCTGGCGCGGGTCTCGACAGCGTCCACCGGCGGTATCGAACAGGCGTTGGTCGGCCGTCTTGCCGGGAAAACGCTGGCCAGCAGCGGGGCGATGAAGGCGCAAATCCCTCAGTCTCAGGACGCCCTGCCAGGCTCGAGCATGATGGCCTCCGGCGGCGCCATGAAGATGGCGGCGAAAGAGGCTGCGGCGTTGCCAATCGAAGGCAATCTGCCGTCGCTCGACGGTGCCGTGCAATGGCTCAATTCGCCACCACTGACCACCCAGGCCTTGAAGGGTAAAGTGGTTTTGGTGGATTTCTGGACTTACTCCTGCATCAATTGCTTGCGCACGTTGCCGTACGTCAAAGCCTGGGCCGAGAAGTATCGCGATCAAGGGTTGGTGGTGATCGGCGTGCACGCCCCGGAATTCGCCTTCGAGCGTGACGTGGGCAACGTGACCAAAGCCATGAAGGATCTGGGCATCAACTACCCGGTGGCCATCGACAACGACTACAAGATCTGGCGCGCCTTCAACAACGAATACTGGCCGGCGCATTACTTTGCCGATGCTCAGGGGCGTATTCGCTATCACCATTTTGGTGAGGGCAACTACGCCGAGTCGGAGCGGGTGATTCAGCAATTGCTGCGCGAGGCCGGTGCCGCGAAAGTTGCCGATGGCCTGATCAATGCCAGCGCCCAGGGCGTGCAGCTGGCCCCGGACATGAAAGAAGTACAATCGCCGGAGACCTACCTTGGCTACCAGCGCTCCGAACATTTTGTCCCGGCCGACAGCCTGGCGCCTGATCAGGTAACGGCTTACAGCCCGCCGTCTGCACCGTCCCTCAACGATTGGGGGCTGGAGGGCAAATGGAACGTCGGCGCCGAACGGGCCACGCTGGCAGCTCCGGCGGGCCGGATCGTCTACCGCTTCCATGCCCGGGATTTGCACCTGGTGCTGGGCCCCGGCGCTGACGGCAAACCGGTGCGCTTCAAAGTCACCGTCGACGGCCAGATGCCCGGCGCTGCCCACGGCACCGACGTAGCCCCCGACGGCACCGGCACCGTGACCGAGCAACGGCTTTATCAGTTGGTTCGCCAACCGGGTGATGTGGCGGATCGAACGTTCAGCATTGAATTCCTCGATCCGGGTGTGTCGGCGTATGCGTTTACGTTTGGTTGATCGCAAGTCCGACCACCGATTTCGTAGGAGCGAGGCTTGCCCGCGAAGGCGCCGTGACATGCAGCGAAGAGCTCTCGCCGGACCCATATATCAAGGAGTCAGCACCATGAAAAGCACATTCAATCTTTCACGCCCAATCTGGCGCCGGGCTCTTTTGGGGCTTGCCGCCGCCACCTTCATCGGCCAATGCTCTGCATTTTCCTTCGGCACCACGGAGGACGCAGTGCTTATCCCGCCGCCTGCCCTGGACGAGCCAGCGACTAAATCCAGCACCGAAACCGCAGTATTCGCCGGTGGCTGCTTCTGGGGCGTACAAGGCGTGTTCCAACACGTCAAAGGCGTGAAGCGAGCCGTCTCCGGTTACGCCGGCGGCGCTGCCAACACCGCACAATACGAGCGCGTCAGTGACGGCAACACCGGCCACGCCGAATCCGTCGAGGTCACCTTCGACCCCGCCCAAGTCACTTACGGCACCTTGCTGCAGATCTACTTCTCAGTTGCCCATAACCCGACTGAACTGAATCGCCAGGGCCCTGACACCGGTACTCAATACCGCTCGGCGATCTTCCCGGAAAACAGCGAACAGCAACGCGTCGCCCAGGCCTATATCACCCAGCTCGATGCAGCGCATTCGTTCAATAAACCCATCGTTACCAAGCTCGAAACCTACAAAGGTTTCTACCCGGCCGAGGCCTACCACCAGGACTTCCTGACCGAGCATCCGACGTATCCCTACATCGTGATCAACGATCTGCCCAAGGTGGCGCAGCTGAAACAGTTGTATCCCGAGCGCTATCAAGAGAAACCAGTGTTGGTGAAGGCGGGGAGGTAGCGGGCCAATCATTTAAGGACGAGCCGTCGCCTACCCTGTGGCGAAGGCGCTTGCTCCCTCGCCACAGGGTAGGCGCTCGATTCCTGTCAGGTTTTCAGGTTCTTGCGATATTCAGTGGTGGTCATTCCGGCATACCCCCAATTGTCGGTATCGATTTCCTCTATAACGATATGGGTCAGGTCAGGACGCTTGCCCAACACCCGCTCCAGGGTTTCGGTGATTTCGGCGATGACCTGGGCTTTTTGCTGCTGGGTAACACCGTCTCGGGTGATGCGCACACTGACGAAAGGCATGATCGTGCTCCTGTGATGTTATCGATAAGATCTGAACCAGGGAGCCGGTAGCGTCTCCCCTGGTGTTTACCGCTTGCCGCTGCTCATCCCGCCATCGACGGCTAAAACGACGCCTGTGGTGAAGTTCGCGTTGGTCAGGTAAAGCACAGCATCGGTAATTTCGCAATGCCTGGAGCCACGGCGTTGACCTTGATGTTGTAGGGGGCCAATGCCGCTCGATGCGCCGCTGATCACAACAGTTCTGGAACTTCAAAATAAGGATTCACGGGGTGTCCCGGAGTCCTTGCCTTCAAGTAGCTGCTCCGGTGAAACAACTGTATTTATTTACCTTTGTTTGATAGATACCAGTCAGAGCACTTCATTTGAACCATGGCGTAATCAATCATGAAGCGACAGTTCGACGACATTCTGCTGGGCAGTATCGAGTTGTTTTGCCTGGCGGCTGAATCAGGAAGTTTCACCACCGCGGCAGCGGTAGCCGGGGTAACACCAGCGGCGGTCAGTCGCTCGGTGTCGCGCATGGAGGCGCGCATGGGCGTGCGCCTTTTCACCCGAACCACCCGCAGCGTAAAACTGACGGAAAGTGGTCGAGCGTATTTCGAGCAATGCCGCCAGGCGTTGGCCCAGTTGGTCGAAGCCCAGCGTGAAGTGATGGGCAAGCAGCAAACACCTTCCGGGACGTTGCGTATCAGCGTGCCCACCACCTACGGCCATCACCGCATCTTGCCGTTGCTGCCGGCCTTTCGAGCGCGCTTCCCGGCGGTAAAGGTCGATGTAAACATCAGCAATCGTAACGTCGACTTCATTGAAGAAGGCTACGACATGGCGATCAGGGTCCGGGTCCTGCCCGACTCAGGATTGATCGCCCGGCACCTGGAAGACGCGCAACTGGTCACGATGGCGAGTCCCGAATACTTGCAGCGCGCGGGTAGACCGCAAACCCTGGATGACTTGCACAACCATGAGTGCATTCAATTCGAGCTGCCCAGCAGCGGTAGGCGCATTGCCTGGTTGTTCAAGGAAAACGCCAAGGACAAGGAGATACTCACTGAAGGCGGCTATAGCTGTTCGGACGATGTCCTGGGCGGCGTAACGCTGGCCAAACATGGTGCGGGCCTCTTTCAGACCTACAAATTCATCGTTGAAAAAGAGTTGGCAGAAGGCTCGTTGGTCGAAGTCCTTGAAGCGTTCAACGGACGATCCCGGCCATTTACGCTGCTCTACCCTGGCGGACGGCATACGCCTTTGCGACTCAGAGCCTTTGTCGATTTCCTGATGGAATACCGGGCGCAATGGAACGTACACGAAGGCGATCTACGGAGCTGACAGCGCACCCACCCGAGGACGACAACGTTTTCTACGCCGCCCTGCCTGCGGATTATCCCGGCCCCTGTAGGAGCGAGCTTGCTCGCGATAGCGGCGCTACAGTGCCCATCTAATCTGACGGTGTACACATTCCTCTGCCATAACCCTTGGCATCGTCTTGCGCTCGCTCAGATCCCGTCGCACGAGCGCGTGGAAACTACTCGCCCGCCCCGGCTTTAGCCTTATCAATCGCCGCCTTGATATTCGGTACTGCGTAGTTGCTGTACCAATGATTCATACCGCGGATGGCCTGCTGCGCGGGCGCAGCATCGTGCGCGCCGATCAGCTCGCCGCAGGCCTGGGCCATGGCGACCAATATGCGGGCGGCCTCAGGCACATAGGGCAGGGCAACTCCCTTATCGTGGCGCTCCTGAATGATCCTGGAGCGAATGCTTTCCGGCAGCGTCCAGGCGCTGATCAGAAACTCCTGAACCGAGTATTCCTGGCCCTTGATCTCGACAGTGGCGGATCGATGCTGCTCGCTGTAACCCGCGTTTTCGATCTGCTCGCAGCTGTCGATAACGGTGTTCATCATTTCGCGGATCTGATTCCAGTCAGTTTTCATTTGAATCTCCATTTCACGTTGTTCGAACGAGTGCGTGGCTATTCACTCAACCCGCGCCATCTACTCTGATGCATGTCACGCCACATAACCAAACTGACGCTTGATCACTCGAAGCGGATGTTCAACCTTGGCTCTGATCTGCGCTTTCGCGTATTCAATCTTGCGCCACAGGCGACCAATCAAGCTCTTCATCGCGTGCTTTTTATAGCTGCTGGGCCGGTCGGCAATCGACCAGATCATCTTGCGAGCCTGATGTTCGGGACGCTTGTCCACACCGGTGTAACCCGCATCGGGAATCCGATCCAGATGCAGACTCGAAAACTGGCGCAGGATCGTGGTTTCGTAAAGCGCTTCTTCCATCGTCGGGTCGCTGTAGCCGAACCCGTTCTGCATCAAATGAACCCGCAACATGGCCATCAACTGATACGCCGGACGATCGCCTTCACCCTTTGGATAATACGGCTCGATCAAGGCAATCAAACCCTTGCAGGGCACCACCTGATCCATCTCGATCAGGAAGTGTTCGCGGCGGGTCTGCTACCTACAATAGGCTTCATGGTCATCGGTCAATATGACCATCCGGCTTTGTGCCCCGATGCCAACATCATCTATTGCTGCGCAGCTATGACATCAAGTTCCATCGGCGGTAGTTGAAGCTTTTGATCCGACGTGAAGACCTGGATCGTATGTTTTCCGGGGGTTACCAAAACTGACTGGGGAATAACAATGTTGATCCCGTCATTCGCGACCACAGTAATGGATTTTATCCCGGATACCGTCGATTTCGACCTCATGTCCGGCCGACTGTTTAGGCTCATCCACATTACAAGAGATCCATCCGGTTGTAGCGGTCCTTTGTCACCCATTTGGTAGACTTTAGGGCCGTAAGCTGTCACTTCGAGTTTCGTGCCCCGCACAAAGTTATCGATATCCGAAAACTGGAAATACACAAGTCCAATACTAATCGACAATACGGATGCCGACACTGCCAATAATCCGACTTTAGACTGTGTCTCAGGTGAGGCTATGGTTCGAAGTTTGAGTATGGGTTGCTCGACCAACACATACGAAGCGACGCTTACCAGGAGAGAGGCCGTCAATCCTATAATAAAGGCATACCAGAAGCCAAGTTCAAAATGATGTTGGAGTAGTATCAATATCGGAACGTGCCAGAGGTAAAAGCCATACGAAATCTGGCCGAGCTTGACGAGAGGAGGCAGGCTCAATAATTTTGCATCGATGGTTCCACTCTTCATTGTCAGTCGTAGAATAAGCATCAGGCTGAAGACTGATACCATAAAACTACTGTATATGTTCCACCCCAAGGAACTGCAAATCAAGCCGATCGCTACCATTGGCAGAAGTGGAATCGACGCTATAAAACGCTTTAGAAACTTCTGAGCTCCTGGTGTTCTACAGGCTACAGACCCGACGGCGCCAATCAAAATCGCTTGAAATCTTGTATCGGCTGAGAAGTATATCCGGTCATAAGAGAGTGGTAATTGGCTCATGTAAATTTCATACGCGATGGCAAGGGCGAGCAATAATAAGGAAATAACGAGCGTTGTCTTTACATCTGCACGTGTCGCAAGTATCCACACGAACGGCCATAAAAGGTAGAATTGTTCTTCTACAGAAAGAGACCAGGTATGCCCAAGGTAGTGGCTGAACCCGTCTTTGAATCCTGATGTCCACGACTGCGAGTACAAAATTGACGATAAGACATCTTTATATATGTTGCTGTGACCGCCCGAAATTCCGCAGATGACAGCTACGACGATACACAAAATGGCAAGCGGAGGAAATAACCTTAAAAAACGCTTAAAATAAAAGACCCAGAGAAAGTTTTTATTCTCCCGAGAATGGCTAAGAACTTCAGTAATCAAATATCCGCTGAGTACAAAAAACACGTCGACGCCGAATTTCCCCCCTGAAAAAATATGTAAATGAGTTAGAAAAACAATGGAGACAGCAACGCCGCGCAGTCCGTCTAAAGCTGGGTTGTAGGCTAGGCTGTGCGGTGTAAAGTTTCTCTCCATTATTCCTGCTCGGCATTCCATGAAATGTTTTATCGGCGCGTTTTATACATGAATATCGCCTGAGCTGCTACTAAGGAAGGTCTGAAGTTCCCCCGGTTTTTGATGCCCTCTCTGTTTGAAGTTAAAAAAACGTTTACTCGGTCGAAAACCAGACCTTTTCTGCTCTTAACTCATGGTTTTTCCTCTAATTGCGCTGTTTCAGGGCGATGAGTCCGCATTACAGGAGCACCTCTCCTGCACTCAACAACCGCTTTCGTGCCATCCACAGACTCGACAACGCGAACAATGTCGTCTGCTGAGCGATGTTTTCGCCAGACCACGAAAGCGTACTTTCGTATAGGTGGTAGTTCTTCGTTTTCCGCTCGTTGTCGCGGCGCGCTAAAACGCCAGCTCCCTCTAGTGCCTTGACCACACGGCCCAGGCCGTACCCATGCAGAGGAAACGGGGTCGATGGGTTCAACCGATCAGGTTGAGTTAGAGGGAAAACCCGGCAGTTAAAAACTGCAGGGTAAGACTTCGCCAGGCTCGTTGATCTCGATCCTCTGTACATGATCCGGGTGTTCAAAAAAAACGTCGGCGTGACGCCTGGCAGCTTCGTAATACGGTTCGATCAACTCGAGCAAACCACTCCAAGGCACCACCTGATCCATTTCGGCAAGGAAGCGTCCACGGCGGGTTTGCTTGCGCTTGCCGTCAAATTCAACGTCGGAAAAGCTCATCTGGCTCAGCGTGGCTCGGATCAAGTGGTGAAAGTGTATTTCAGCACACCTGAGGACTTGTTCGGAGCTTCCTTGACTGGTAACGTTAACATTCATTTCCACATGGACTGGTGAGTATGATGAGTGAAATCGAAAAATATAATTTTTGGGAGCCTTCACACGGGGCTAGTTCCCTACTCGATGCTTTCCATGAGCAGGGTATAGTTTTTTTTAAGAACGTAAAAAGTTCAAATGATTTTTTATCTCGATTTTCGACTCTAGGAGAAATTTATCGCCATAGTGACTACTTACCCAGCGGGCTAACACATATCACTTACGGCTATGGGAATAAAGACAAAGACCATACCAATACCAATGCAGCAAATACTAATAAATTAGGATTCACTCAGGGAGCTCTTATCCCTCATACCGATCGCAGCGGGCTACCTGTGCCGCCACGCTTACTTGCCTTCTGGGTTGAGCAGCAATCCGGCGTTGGTGGGTCTAGTATTTTTTCAGATAGTCACCGAATTTTTGAGAAATTGTCTGCGCACTATCCTAATGTCATTGAAATATTGACTCGACCAAATTCTGTTGTATTCAAATAAGACGCTGGATTTTTTGAGGGAAGCATCTTATATATCGAAGAAGGAAAGCTATTTATACGCTTTCGCTTCGATAGGATGGTATACCTATCACCGGACGTGGCCAGTGTTATCCAATTACTCTTGGATACGATAAAAAGTGAAATGATTACTATACGCCTGGCAGAAAATGAGGGTTATCTTATCGATAACCATCGATGGCTTCATGGACGTACTCATTACTCAGGAGCGCGCTCTGCTTATAGACTATTGCTTAATGAGAGGCTAAAAAATGAACAAGAATATAAATAATATAGCTTTTTCTTTTGCTACTGATGGCCCATCAGCCATAAATGAAGATGAAGTTAACCATAGCGGCACCCGAGGCTGGATTCTTGATGGAGCCACAAGCCTATCGGGTCGAAAAAAACTTTTCGATGGTAATTTAAAAAGTGATGCTTCTTGGTTTGTACAAGAATTCTCTTCAGCACTTTATAAACTTTCAGACTCCGAAAACTTTTTAGATGAGTCTTATAAAATCCTTCAGGATATCAGGAGACAGGCTAGCATAGTATGGGGCGAATGGAATGATCAGGATGTTCCGTCCTCTAGCTTCAGCTATGCCTGCGTAGATGAAAAAATAGCCAATTTAAATAATCTTGGGGATTGTAGAATTCAATACAGCGTCGATGGCGGAAAAGTCGAAGCCTTTGGTTCCTGTAGTGTAGACAGGCTTGATAGAAACTTACTTAATTCTTATATCTCAATCAGGAGGAGTTCGCCAGAAATCCCTCATAAGGATATATGGATGACTCTGGTTCCTGAAATAAGGAAAAACAGATCATTAATGAATAAGCCTGATGGGTATTGGATACTAAGTCCGGACGGCTCAGGAATAAGTCATATTGAAAGCATTTCAATCCCATATGAAAAAAACATAAAAATCCTGTTAACCTCTGATGGTCTTTATCGATTAGTTGATACTTATTTTATATATAGCGAAAGCGATTTTTTTAAAAAGGCCTTTAGCCAGGACGGACTAAATAATCTTATAAATGAGTTGCGAAAAATTGAAAGCAGTGATGAGCATGGAGTATTATTCCCAAGAGTAAAGCTGCAAGACGATGCTAGCGGATTATGCATCAACGCCAATAATAACCCAATAGATTGAGAGTCATAATTAACAGCTAAAATTAAAATTAAATTACTAACTGAAGGTGCAAATTATGGGCAACATCACAAGCGACAGCATGGCAGAAAAGTTTCCCGTTTCAGTAAAAGCCGTCTTGATTAATAATGGTGCAGTTCTACTTCTAAAAAACGAGCGAGATGAGTGGGAACTTCCCGGTGGGAAACTTGAAATTAACGAAAGTGTCGAATCTTGCTTGATCCGCGAAATAATGGAAGAAACTGGCTTAGTTGCCACAATTAATCGACCGCTGGCACCCTATATTTATAAGGTTCTAGATATTACACCTGTACTGATTATTCCATTCGAATGTTTTGTTGAAAACTTCTCTGACATTAGGCTAAGCAGCGAGCATAAAGAAATTGGAATGCATAAACTCAATAGCCTTGATGAGATCAATCTTCCCGAAGGTTACCATAGAACAATATTATCCGTCTGATAACATTATTAGATACTGGTGTTACCAGATTTAGGGAAGCTCCGATCAACTTGCCGCAACCGCGCGGCAAGTTGAACAATGGGAAAGGGGACCAATGGGAACAATGGGAAAGGGGACAGATTTATTTGTGGGCTTTGTCAACTTTTTGAAAAGTGAATCTGAGAATCATCTAGCCTGCCTGCCTGCCTGCCTGCCTGCCTGCCTGCCGCTCGGCGCCACTGGCCCCAAACCCAAACCCCTTCAACTCTGGTGCGCCCGCACTTGACGCGGGCGCGCTTACTCTACCTGCCTACACCTTCACCGAATGCTCGCGATCCATCATTTTTTCGACCAACAACAACCCCAGCTCCATGAGGCTATAAATCGCCAGGGCGAGGTTGCGGTGTTTGCCTTCCAGATCTTCGGAAAGGTCCAGGGTCAGGGTACTGGCCGAGCAGAAGGTTTCGTAGGTGTGGGCGATCAAGGCTTCGGGGTTGATGTCCGGGGCGACAGTGAAAAACTGGGGCGGACGTTCTTCGCTGGAGCGCCACTTGCCCGATGGCGGCGGGGTCAGGTAGTGATCGAGGGCCCGATGCGCGGCTTGGTGGAGATTTTTCGAATCGAGGGTTTCGTAGGGCGAAACGTTTGGGGTTTCGGGTGGGTTGGGGGTTACTTTGAACATGGTTGGTGCTCCTTGAGTGGAGCCGCAACCACCTCGCTACTAAACGAAGGGGTGGCGGCTGTACGCAGGTTAGTAGACCGGGGAGTCACCATTACCGGCGCGCCGAAGCGCCCTGCGCACAGCCACCATCAAGTGCAGGGATAGGGAATGCCTGACTGAATGATGCTTGTACACCGTAATGACAACCTCCGGGCTACTAAACCCGATCGCTGATGGGCAGCGACTGGAGAACCTTAGTGGCGTGGGGCAAGGCGCACAAGCGGGGCGATTCTGGGGGATTTGTAGGCAATGGCGCAAGGTGGTGTAGTCAGTGGATGACGCCGGAAAGTCGTTGGATCAAGTTGCTGTGGTTGGGGGGAGTTGTCGGGTGCGGCGGCGATTGGTGAAGCGCAGTGTGCGGTAAATAAACTTGAGAATCCTCTGGCCGGCCTCCCCACTTCAGGGAGGACCGGGTCATTAAGCGCGATCCTGAGGAGCGATCTTTCAGTCCACCCGCTCACCGCACAGGTCGAGGGCGAACCAGCGTTCCACTTCGGCCTGCTCCAGACCTGCGCCTAGCAGGGCGAACAGCTTGCCCAGCGCCGCCTCGCGGGTCATGCCGCCCGCGCAAACCAGGCCGCTGGCGAGGAGCTGGCTGCCGGCGGCATAGATGCCGAACTCGACATGGCCGTGCGGGCACTGGCTGATGGCCGCGAGCACCACGCCGCGCTCATGGGCTGCGTGCAGGACTGCCAGCAGTTCGGCGTTGTCCGAGGGACCGGTGCCGCTGCCGTAGCACTCCAGCAGCAGCCCGCGTACGCCGCTATCGAGCAGGGCCTGCACATGGCAAGCCTGGATGCCCGGGAAGAACGGCAGCACCGCGAGGTTCACCGGCTGGCGCGGCTGGAGGTAGTCCAGGGCCGAAGGGATCGCATCGGCGCGTTCGCCATCACGTTGCCGTGGCAGCACGGTGAAGGCGTTAAAGGCATCGCTGCGCAGCTTGCTGACCCGCGCGCCGTGCATCAGCTCGCCACTGAAATACAGATGCACCCCGGGCGCGATGCCCGCTTCCAGGGCCTGCATGGCGCCACACAGGTTGGACCAGGCATCGCTGCCCTCGGCGCCGGCGGGCAGCATGGCGCCGGTCAGCACCACTGGCACCGGTAGGCCGAGCAGCAGGAAGCTCAGTGCGGCAGCGCTGTAGGCCAGGGTGTCGGTGCCGTGCAACAGTAGCACCGCGTCATGGCCGCCATTGGTCACCGCATCGACAATGACGTCACGCATGGCCAGCCAGTTGGCCTGGCTCATGTTGGCGCTATCGAGCAGCGGCAGCAGGTCGTGAAACTGCCAGTTCAGGGCCGACGCCTGGCTTCCCGGGTGCGCACGCATGCGCGCTTCGAAACCGCTACCAGGGGCCAGCCCTTGAGGAGTCTGCAGCATGCCGATGGTGCCGCCGGTATAGAGTACGAAAAGGTTTTTGACTGCGCTCATGCCGTGGTCCTTGGGAACTCGTGAAATGAAACAGGTGGGCCAGCATGCAGCGGATCGCTTTAGCGGATTCGGCCAGGGCCAGGGAGCACTGTTGTCTGATGCGACGATGCCACTCCCCCGCGCCAAGCGGGAAAGCGGCACCCTATGAAGCGTTGTTAAAGGGTTAGCGGCGGCTTTGCACCAGGCTCGCTACAGGTTGTTCTACGGGCGCCTCGGCGACCTGCCCGGCGGGCCAGGCGTCACGGTCGATGTCGAGGTCGGCGAACTTCGCCGAATCGAACACTGGGGTCTGGATCCCGGAGCGGCGCTGTTCGTCGTAGTCGCGCATCAACCGCAGACCGACCTTGAACAGCAGGGCCAGTGCGATCAGGTTGACGAAGGCGAGGCAGGTCATGGTGATGTCGGCAAAAGCGAACACCGTAGACAGGTTCTGGATGGAGCCCCAGAGGATCAGCACCACCACCAGGGCACGGTAGCCGATGAGTGCAATACGGCTGCGGCCGAACAGGTATTGCAGGCTGTTCTCGCCGAGGTAGTAGTTGTAGAGGATTGAGGTGAACACGAAGAGCGCCAGCGCCACGCTGACGAAGATCCGCCCCCAGTCACCGACCACTGCGGCCAGGGAGTTCTGGGTCAGGACGATGCCGTCACCCTCGAAGCCCGGGGTGTAGAAGCCCGAGAGCAGGATCAGCAGGGCGGTGCAGGTGCAGATGACAAAGGTGTCGAGGAACACGCTGAACGCCTGCACCACGCCTTGTGCCACCGGATGGCGCACGGCAGCCACGGCGGCGACGTTGGGTGCGCTACCGAGGCCCGCTTCGTTGGCGAATACGCCGCGCTTCACGCCCATCACGATGGCGCTGCCGATCAGGCCACCAAAGGCCGGATCGAGGCCGAAGGCACTCTTTACGATGGTCACAAGCATGCCCGGTACATGGTCGAATTGCAGCACGATCACGTAGAGGGTCACTGCGATGTAGATCAGGGTCTTGACCGGCACCAGTAGGTCGGCCACTGCGGCAATGCGCTTGATGCCGCCAATGAACACCAGGCACAGCAGCGCGGCCAGGGCGATGCCGCTGTACTGTACGGGGAAGGCGAAGGCGTTTTCCAGCGAGTGAGTCACTGCGTGGGATTGCAGGCCGTTGAAGGCGAAGCCGAAGGTCACCAGCAGCAGGGCGGCGAAGACCATGCCCAGCCAGCGCTGGCCGAGGCCGTGCTGGATGTAGTAGGCCGGGCCGCCACGGTAAAGGCCGTTGCCGTCACTGCGCTTGTAGAGTTGGGCCAGGGAACACTCGAAGAAGCTGCTGGACATGCCGACCAGCGCGGTCACCCACATCCAGAACACTGCGCCGGGGCCGCCCAGGGTCACGGCGATGCCAACGCCTGCAATATTGCCCGCACCGACACGGCCAGCGAGGCTGAGCATCAGCGCCTGAAACGAGCTCAACTGGCCGGAGCTGCTGCGCAGGGAGTCCTTGAACACGCTGAACATATGGACGAAGTGACGGAATTGGACGAAGCGGGAGCGTAGGGTGAAGTAGCTGCCCAACCCGACGATAAGCACGATGAGCAGTTTCCCGGACAGGAAATCGTTAAGCGCTTCGAGCATGGAGGATTCCTCGATTCTTATTGTTCGAATATGGACTGCACGACAACGGTGCCGTGAGTGTGGCGAGCATGATGGGCCAGCGCCGACGGTCAGGCCATTTCGCAGGTTTGCTTGATCTGATGCTAGTTGATGCTATATTCGCGCAGCTCGCATCACTGGAGGCCGGCGCATGTCGAACAACCTGGGCACCAATCTCAAGCTGTTGTGCAGCCATTACCGCTCGATCGCCGAGGTTTGTCGCAAACTGGCGATCAACCGCGCGCAGTTCAACAAGTACCTCAGTGGCCAGAGCCAGCCGACTGCCTACAACCTCAGGCGCATCGGAGATTTCTTCGGGGTCGAGGACTACGAACTGGGCCTGCCGCCTGAGCAGTTCGCCCGCCTCATCGGCGCGCGCAATACGGACAGCGCTTCGAGTCCGACCGATGACCCGCTCTACAGCCTGCTGCAACCACTGCGTGAGCACTCCAGTAGCCTATCGCGCTACTGCGGCTACTACTTTGAATACGCCAATTGCATGTCGGTGCCTGGCAGCATCCTGTTGTCGCTGGTGCATCTGCGCGAGGAGCGCGGCAACTTCCTGTTCGAGCGCCAGGAACGCCAAGAGCGCTCCAGCAGCACTGACGTGCAGGCGGAAGACTGGGTGCGCTGCCGCTACTTGGGCGCGGCGTTCCACCTGCAGGACCGCTTGTTCCTCATCGACTACGAGTCGCTGACCGTCAACGAGATGAGTCAGACCATTCTCATCCCCAGCTTCAAGAGCCGCATCACCCGCTTGAATGGCCTGAAGACCGGTGTCTCCAGCGGCGACCGGCGCACTCCGGCCTGCACCCGCGTGGTTTGGGAGTACCTGGGGCCGGAGATCAACCGGGTCAGCGCCTACCGCCAGGTGATGCTCTATCGTCCGGACGATGCGCGCATCGATGAGGACATCCGCCAGCGCCTGGCCGCCACGCCGGTGCGCAACGGTCTGTTCGAGATCGAGTGACAGTTCATTGGATACCCGCGTTCGCGGGGATGTGCGCAGGCACTGGCTACGCAACGCGCAGGAAGGGGAAAGGGGACACCCATTAGCCGGTCTCCAGTCAAGGCTCAAAGCCAACTCTCCCTGCAGTTGTTAACTGCAGGGTTGTCCCTCTCTCGCAACCTGCCCGGTTGAACCCGTCGTACCCGTTTTCTCGTCATTGGCTGCCACCGACTCGCTACTAAACGAAGGGGTGGCGGCTGTACGCAGGTTAGTCGACCGGGGAGTCACCATTACCGGCGCGCCGAAGCGCCCTGCGCACAGCCACCATCAAGTGCAGGCGATAGGGAAGCCTGACTGAGTGAAGCTAATGCAACTTGCCTAATTACCACGGGCTACTAAACCCGATCGCTGATGGGCAGCGACAGGAGAGCCTTAGTGGCGTGGGGTAAGGCGCACAAGCGGGGCGATTCTGGGGGATGTGTACGCAATGGCGCATGGCGGTGTAGTCGGTGGATAGTGCCTGGAAAGTTGTTGGATCAAGTCGCTTGGTTGGCGATTTTGGTGGGGCGGCAATTTGTGACGCGCAGCGTCACGGGATGCATTCCTTTGCTGCGCATGGGAACGATCAGAGCGGTGGTGAACACTTTTCTACAGGCATAAAAAAGACCTCGCAATGCAAGGCCCTTCTTAATTTTGTTGCCACAACGTCAAGCCGGCTCAGTCAGTGGTACAGCCTTCTCCGGTGGTTTTATCGAACCAATGTAAACTGCAAGGATGGTGATCAATGCACCGCTGATTTGAAGCACAGAACTGGCTTTATTCAAGACGGCGACATCGATGAAGTAGGTGATCACCGGCTCCAGCAGCAGAATCAAGCCGGCCAAGCCCAAACTAATGGAGCCAATCGAACGGTTGACCAATAGCCAGCCAACAAACTGCACAAGCACGCCATAGATAATCAACATGAACAGCGTCTGTTGATCCGCAATAACCAGGCTTTCTCCATTCGCGACGGCGTAGCCCAGCAAAACGAGAGCCGCCCAAACACTCAGGTTTAGCATTTGGGCGATCTTGTCTCCACCGCCCTCCGGTAATTGGGTGTTGATCTTCAGAAAATACACGCAAATGGCATAAGCCAAGCCTGACAGCACGCCAAATACAACGCCTTTTATCCCTACCGTCGTGGTTGTCTCGGGCAGCAACAACATATACAGCCCAACGAACGCCAAAGTGATCGATATCACAAAGTAGAACGAGGGCTTTTCCTTCAGTAGATAAAGTCCCAAGAGGGTCATAAAGAAGATTTGGCAATTGGTCAGAATCGAACCGATGCCCGGGCCGACGATATAAATACTCTGGTGCCAAAGAATCAAATCAACCGCTAAAAACACGCCCGCCAGCGCGGTGTATAACCTGGCCTTGCTATTTTGTAACTTTACCGGGATCTTGCGAAGTTTCAAGGACAGATAAAACAACACCGAGGCAAACAACATTCGATAAAATCCGGCGCCCCCCGCTCCGATATGGGCGAAGGCCACGGCCAAGGCAGAAAGGCTGAGCATCAAGCCACCCACCGTCAACTCAAGCACAGCCCTGTTGGTCGACATAGCGACTCCACTGATGGTTAGGCAACACCCTGATTCAGCCGCGCAGCATTAACGCTACGGGCACGCTAGATCTCTTCGGCGGCCAGATGCAGCCATTGCTGCACCGGCGGGTAAGCCAGCACCGCATCGACGTAGGCTTGCAGCGGCGCTGGCACGGCAATCCCGTAGCGACGAAAGCGAAAAACTACAGGGACAAACATTGCGTCCACAACCCCAAACTCACCGCAGAGGAATTTCGTGGAACCGCTCACCTTTCTTAAGTGGCTCCAGATATTGAAGATACGCTGAATTTCATCTTTCGTTTCAGTCGTCAAAACTTCTGGGGTGTCACCGGTGTTCAAACCAAACGACATCTGGGTACGTACATGAGTAAAGCCGGAATGCATTTCCGCCGCCGCGGACCGAGCCAGCGCTCTGATGTGTTGTTCTTGCGGCCACAAGTTTGCTTCAGGGTAGACACTCGCAATATGCTCAGAAATTGCCAGACTGTCGTTGATAACAATATCGTCCTGAAGCAGCGCCGGTACCTTTCCTGAAGGGGAGTACTTCAGAATGCGTTCGCGAGTATCTTTTTCTTCCAGTTTGATTTGAACGGTTTCAAACGAAACGTCAGCCGTCACAAGAACCAGCCACGCCCGAAATGACCAAGAGGACTTATTGAAATCCCCGATAACCAGTTTTGTCGGCATTATTTTCTCTAGCTTGCATTATGGAATGGGTGCTAAGTTTATTCGGCCATTTTTCGAACGTATTGCACAAAACTGGACAGGTCATGGAAGAGCGCCGGCGCGGAAAAAACTCCCCAAGAATCAATGAGGATTTCTCTCGGTTCTGGCGGATACCTGAGGGCGATTGCGAATTGCTGTCGGCTCGCTACAGTACCCAGTCATTTGGTCGGCATTCACATGAGCGCTATGCGATCGGCGTCATAAGCAGCGGCGTTGAAAAACTCTTCTATCGTGGCGCCCATCACTTGGGAACTGCCGGGAGCGTGGTCACTATCAGCCCTGGAGAGATACATGACGGCCTTCCCGCAAGCGACGAAGGCTGGATGTATCGGATGCTCTACATTGACCCGGCATGGCTTAATAACGTGGTCTTTCAGGACAGGTTCTCTTCCGAGCACATTCATCTTTTTCAACATGCGCTGACTCAAGACGAAGTGTTTGCCCAGTCGTTCTTGAATCACCATCAGATCATTGAGAAGTCCAACCCAAGCCTTGAGCGCGAGACCCTCCTGCTGGAGCTGGTCACACAGCTTTTTCAGAGGAATGGAGTGAACGTCAAGTCTTCAGATGCCGCTGAACGTGACGCGGTAAAACGCATCAAGAAGAAGCTGGAAGATGAATTTGAAAAAAACATATCGCTGGAAGACCTCGCCAGGCTCGTTGATCTCGATCCTCTGTACATGATCCGGGTGTTCAAAAAGAACGTCGGCATCTCTCCCCACAGCTATCAAATCCAGAAAAGAATCGCCCACGTACAACACCTTCTACGCAGGGGCGCGAGTATTGCGGAAGCTTCTTTTAGTTGCGGATTTTTTGATCAGAGCCATATGACCAGAGCCTTCAAGAAGGTTGTCGGCGTGACGCCTGGCAGTTTTCGAAATAACCGTTAGCATTGGATTTTGTCTGCAACGTTGAAGGCGCCCCGTTTTTCGATGCTGGCCTGCAGAGTGGTGCAGTCATCTCGGGTGATCGCACTTGACTGCTTCTCGCCCAGAGACGGAAATGGGTGTCCCCTTTGTTCTACTGACTGGCTCAGGGCGCGCCGAAGTCCCGCGCCAAACCCCTTCAACTCTGGCGCGCCTGCGATTGACGCGGGCGCGCTTGCTCCACTTGTCTACACCTTCACCGAATGCTCGCGATCCATCATTTTTTCGACCAACAACAACCCCAACTCCATGAGGCTATAAATCGCCAGGGCGAGGTTGCGGTGTTTGCCCTCCAGATCTTCGGAAAGGTCCAGGGTCAGGGTGCTGGCCGAGCAGAAGGTTTCGTAGGTGTGGGCGATCAAGGCTTCGGGGTTGATGTCCGGGGCGACAGTGAAGAACTGGGGCGGACGCTCGTCGCTGGAATGCGGTTTGCCTGATAGCGGCGGGGTCAGATAGTGATCGAGGGCCCGGTGCGCGGCTTGGTGGAGATTTTTCGAATCGAGGGCTTCGTAGGGCGAAACGTTTGGGATTTCGGGTGGATTGGGGGTTACTTTGAACATTTTCTTGCTTCCTTGTTAGTGGAGCTGCCACCCGACTCGCGACTAAACGAAGGGGTGGCAGCTGTACGCAGGTTAGTCGACCGGGGAAACAAGAAACCGGCGCGCCCGAGGGCGCCCTGCGCACAGCCACCATCAAGTGCAGGGATAGGGAATACCTGACTGGATGAAGCGTTCACACCTTGTTATCACCTCGGGCGACTAAACCCGATCGCTGATGGGCAGCGACTGGAGAACCTTAGTGGCGTGGGGCAAGGCGCACAAGCGGGGCGATTCTGGGGGATTTGTAGGCAATGGCGCAAGGAGGTGTAGTCAGTGGATGACGGCGGAAGGTCGTTGGATCAAGTCGCTGTGTTTGGGGAGAGTTGTCGGGTGCAGCGGCGATTTGTGACGCGCAGCGTCACGGGATGCGTTACCACGCGGAGCGTGGGAACGATCAAACCCCAGCCACCACCCTTATCGTCTCGGGCGGCCCCATCATTCACTGAATGTCTTTCAGGTAGTCCTTGAGCGCGATCAGCGGGGTATCAAGCTGCGCCATGGTCTGAGCACCGCCGAAATCAGCTGATAACCTGTTCAGCTCGCGACCTAGCGGTGTATTAACACCGCCTAAAGCGTTCAGCGCCAAACCCAGGCATTGATCCACTTTAAGCTGGATAGCCTCGACATCACCCCGGCGCACCAGTAACTCGAATACATCCCGCTGGTAATCGCTCATGATCAGATCGTCACGCAGGATCGGACTTTGATCTTCCGTCTCGTAAGCGAGCTTGAGGGAGAAGAGGG
Source organism: Pseudomonas sp. GW821-FHT02H09 (assembly GCF_059421425.1). NCBI lineage: Bacteria > Pseudomonadati > Pseudomonadota > Gammaproteobacteria > Pseudomonadales > Pseudomonadaceae > Pseudomonas > Pseudomonas sp. GW821-FHT02H09. Next base: position 109,941 of record NZ_JBWKVA010000006.1, on the reverse strand, counting down.
CGACGCTTTCCAGTGGCAATTCCATGAGGGGAATCCTTTTGAAATGTCCCGGTGGTGCGGGAGGTGTGGAAGGGCAAGATCAAAAGTCGCAGCCTTCGGCAGCTCCTGCACGGGGCGGTGGTGGCTTTTCTTTGGGCGAAAAAAAAGGCCTTGCAAAGCAAGACCTTTCTTAATTTTGGTGCCCCGAGGGAGACTCGAACTCCCACTCCTTTCGAAAACGGATTTTGAATCCGCCGCGTCTACCAATTCCGCCATCAGGGCTCAATGGCGGCGAAGTATAGAGAGGTGATTACCGTTGGTCAATCACGTTTCGTGGTGAATTTTTACTATTTCCGCTAAACTTTCCGGCCCTGCTAGACGAACCCCATCATGCGCGTTGCTGACTTTACCTTCGAGCTCCCTGATTCCTTGATTGCTCGCCATCCTTTGGCCGAGCGTCGTGGTAGTCGCCTGTTGACCCTGGATGGGGTCAGCGGCGCCCTCGCACACCGTCAATTCACTGATTTGCTTGAGCATTTGTGCCCGGGCGATTTGATGGTGTTCAACAATACCCGGGTGATTCCGGCGCGGCTGTTTGGCCAGAAAGCTTCCGGCGGCAAGCTGGAAATTCTGGTCGAGCGGGTGCTCGACAGTCATCGCGTGCTGGCCCATGTGCGCTCCAGCAAGTCGCCCAAGCCAGGTTCCAGGATCCTTATCGACGGTGGTGGCGAAGCCGAGATGCTGGCGCGCCATGACGCGCTGTTCGAGTTGGGGTTTGCCGAGGAAGTGCTGCCGCTGCTCGATCGCGTCGGGCACATGCCGTTGCCTCCTTATATAGACCGCCCGGATGAAGGCTCGGACCGCGAGCGTTATCAGACGGTTTATGCCGAGCGCCTGGGCGCGGTGGCAGCGCCGACGGCGGGGCTGCATTTTGATCAGCCGCTGCTGGAGGCAATTGCCGCCAAGGGCGTCGAGACCGCGTTCGTGACCCTGCACGTCGGTGCCGGGACCTTTCAGCCGGTGCGCGTGGAGCGTATCGAAGATCACCACATGCACAAAGAATGGCTGGAAGTCGGTCAGGATGTGGTGGATGCAGTCGCCGCTTGCCGTGCCCGTGGCGGGCGGGTGATTGCGGTTGGCACCACCAGCGTGCGTTCGCTGGAAAGTGCTGCTCGCGATGGTGTGCTCAAGCCGTTCAGTGGCGACACCGATATCTTTATCTACCCGGGCCGGCCGTTCCATGTGGTCGATGCCCTGGTGACCAACTTCCATTTGCCCGAATCCACATTGTTGATGCTGGTTTCGGCGTTCGCCGGTTATCCCGAAACCATGGCTGCCTATGCAGCGGCCGTCGAACATGGGTACCGCTTTTTCAGCTACGGTGATGCGATGTTCATTACCCGTAACCCTGCGCCAACTGCCCCCAAGGGTTTGGCCCCTGAGGATCAAGCATGAGTCGTATGTCTTTTGAGTTGCTCGCCACTGATGGCAAGGCTCGTCGTGGTCGTCTGACCTTTCCCCGCGGTACCGTTGAAACCCCAGCGTTCATGCCGGTCGGCACTTACGGCACGGTCAAGGGCATGCTGCCGCGGGATATCTCCGCTACCGGTGCTGAAATCATCCTTGGCAACACTTTTCACCTGTGGCTGCGCCCTGGCACTGAAGTGATCAAGAAGCACGGCGACCTGCATGACTTCATGCAGTGGAAAGGCCCGATTCTGACCGACTCCGGTGGTTTCCAGGTGTTCAGCCTGGGCGCCATGCGCAAGATCAAGGAGGAGGGCGTGACCTTCGCCTCGCCGGTCGATGGCGCGAAAGTGTTCATGGGTCCGGAAGAGTCGATGCAGGTTCAGCGCGATCTGGGCTCGGATATCGTAATGATTTTCGACGAATGCACGCCGTATCCGGCCGATGAAGACGTTGCTCGGGTGTCCATGGAGCTGTCGTTGCGCTGGGCTCAGCGTTCGAAGAATGCCCATGCCGACAATACCGCTGCACTGTTCGGTATCGTTCAGGGCGGTATGCACCAGGACCTGCGCATGCGCTCCCTGGAAGGCCTGGACAAGATCGGCTTCGATGGCCTGGCCATTGGCGGTTTGTCGGTGGGCGAGCCCAAGCACGAAATGATCAAGGTGCTGGATTACCTGCCAGGCTTGATGCCCGCAGACAAACCTCGTTACCTTATGGGTGTTGGCAAACCGGAAGATCTGGTTGAGGGTGTGCGCCGCGGTGTGGACATGTTCGATTGCGTGATGCCAACCCGCAATGCCCGCAATGGGCATCTGTTCATTGATACTGGCGTGCTGAAGATCCGCAATGCGTTCCATCGTCATGATGATTCGCCGCTGGATCCGACCTGTGATTGCTATACCTGCCAGAACTTCTCCCGCGCTTACCTGCATCATCTGGACAAGTGCGGCGAAATGCTGGGTAGCATGTTGAATACGATCCACAATTTGCGCCATTACCAGGTGCTTATGGCTGGTTTGCGCGAGTCTATTCAACAGGGTACATTGGCCGCCTTTGTTGATGCCTTCTATGCCAAACGCGGGTTACCTGTTCCGCCTCTGGACTAAGTTTTCTGACCCGAAAACCTGTTCAATATTTAGGCAGTCGAAGTTCAGACAAGGCGAAAGCCGGCGAAAATGCGGAGTTTACGTCAGTAAATGAGCATTCTGAGCCTGCTTTCAACGCAGCATGGACGAGCGCAGCCGATATTTGACGGTTTTAAGATCAATTTTTGCAACTGGAGTGCTGTATGAGCTTTTTGATCCCTGCCGCTTTCGCGGATGCTGGTGCACCTGCCGCTGCTGGCCCGATGGGCGGCGGTTTTGAGTGGATTTTCCTGGTCGGCTTCCTGGTCATCTTCTATCTGATGATCTGGCGTCCACAGGCCAAGCGCGCCAAAGAGCAGAAGAACCTGCTCGGTAACTTGCAAAAAGGTGACGAAGTTGTGACCTCTGGCGGTATCGCCGGCAAGATCACCAAAGTAGCTGATGATTTCGTTGTTCTCGAAGTTTCCGACTCGGTAGAGTTGAAGTTCCAGAAAGGCGCTATCGCTGCCACGCTGCCAAAAGGCACGCTGAAAGCGATCTAAGTTTCATCTTTTACCAATCGACGGGGCGCGCAAGGCGCCCCGCGTCATAAGCGGGCGGCGTGATGCTGAACAAATACCCTCTGTGGAAATACATACTGATCCTGGCGGTGCTGGCGATCGGCTCTATTTATTCCGCTCCCAATTTATATCCTGACGATCCGGCCATTCAGGTCAGTGGCGCAAGTACTGCGCTGCAGGTCAATCAGGCCGATCTGGATCGCGTAAGCAAAGCGCTTGCCGATGCCGGGATCACTGTAAAGGCCTCCTCTCTGGCCGCGAACGGCAAGGGCGGCCTGTTGCGTCTGAACAGGCAGGAAGATCAGCTTCCAGCCAAAGACATCGTGCGCAAGGCGTTGGGTGATGACTATGTTGTTGCACTGAACCTGGCACAGACCACGCCAAAATGGCTGCGCAGCCTTGGCGCGCATCCGATGAAGCTGGGTCTGGACTTGTCTGGTGGTGTGCACTTCCTGCTGGAAGTGGACATGGAAAAAGCCCTCGATGCACGCCTGAAAGTCTACGAAGGCGACGTCAAGAGCCTGCTGCGTAAGGAGCGTGTGCGCTATCGCAGTCTGCCGCAACTCGGCGGTGCCATTCAGCTGGGCTTCAGTGATGATGCTTCCCGCGAAGAGGCCCGTGCACTGGTTCGCAAGAATTTCAAAGATTTCGACATTGTTCCAGCCGACCTCAATGGTCAGCCGGTGCTGCGTCTGGCGATGACCCCGGCCAAGCTGGCGGAAATCCGTGAATACTCCATCAAGCAGAACTTGACCACGGTACGTAACCGCGTCAACGAGCTGGGTGTTGCCGAGCCTATCGTTCAGCGCCAGGGGCCTAACCGTATCGTGGTTGAGCTGCCGGGCGTGCAGGATACTGCCGAAGCCAAGCGAATCCTCGGCAAGACGGCCAACCTTGAGTTCCGTCTGGCGGCTGAGCCTGGCGCTTCGAAAGCCACTTCCGAGGAGTTCGAGTTCCGTGAAGGCAAGCGTCCTCCAGCGCTGATCGAGCGTGGCCTGATCATCACGGGTGACCAGGTGACTGACGCCAAGGCGGGCTTCGGCGAGCACGGCACACCAGAAGTGAACATCCGTCTGGATGGCCACGGCGGCGAGCTGATGAGTCGTGCGACTCGCAGCAACGTCGGTCGCAGCATGGCGGTGATCTTCATCGAACAGCGTCCGGTCACCACTTACGTCAAGCAAGTGGTCAACGGCGTCGAGAAAGACGTGCCGGTTCAGACGTTTAAAGAAGAGAAGAAGATCATCAGCCTGGCGACCATTCAGTCGCCACTGGGTGCGCAGTTCCGCATCACTGGCCTGAACGGTCAGGGCGAGTCTTCCGAGCTGGCACTGTTGCTGCGTGCCGGTGGTCTGGCGGCGCCGATGTACTTCGCTGAAGAACGCACTATCGGTCCGAGCCTGGGTGCTGACAACATCACCAAAGGTATCGATGCATCCCTGTGGGGCATGCTGTTCGTTTCGCTGTTTATCATGGCTATTTACCGCTTCTTCGGCGTCATTGCCACGGTCGCACTGGCGGTGAACATGGTGATGCTGCTGGCCTTGATGTCCTTGCTGGGTGCGACGCTGACCCTGCCAGGTATCGCCGGTATCGTTTTGACCATGGGTATGGCGGTCGACGCCAACGTACTGATCTTCTCGCGGATACGTGAAGAGATCGCTGCCGGCATGACCGTGCAACGGGCAATCAACGAAGGCTTCGGCCGGGCATTCACCGCGATTCTCGACGCCAACCTGACAACACTGTTGGTCGGCGGGATTCTCTTTGCCATGGGCACCGGCCCGGTCAAGGGTTTCGCCGTGACCATGTCCCTCGGGATCTTTACCTCGATGTTCACGGCCATCATGGTGACCCGCGCGATGGTCAACCTGATCTTCGGCGGTCGTGACTTCAAGAAGTTGTGGATTTAAGGGGCTGCCATGTTACGTACAATCAACTTCATGGGCGTTCGCAACTTTGCGTTCGGCGTCACATTGTTCCTTACCGCACTGGCAATGTTCAGTGTCTTTCATAAGGGCATGAACTGGGGCCTGGACTTCACCGGCGGTACGCTCATCGAGCTGACCTACGAGCGTCCGGCCGATGTCACCAAGGTGCGTGAGCAACTGGTTACAGCCGGTTATCACGAAGCCATCGTGCAGAACTTCGGTGCAACCACCGATCTGCTGGTGCGCATGCCTGGCGAAGACCCGCAACTGGGTCACCAGGTGGCTGAAGCGCTGCAGAAAGTCGGCGGCGACAACCCGGCTCAGGTCAAGCGTGTCGAGTTCGTCGGCCCGCAGGTCGGTGAAGAACTGCGCGACCAGGGCGGCCTCGGCATGCTGATGGCGCTGGGCGGTATCCTGATCTACCTGGCTTTCCGCTTTCAGTGGAAGTTCGCGGTCGGTGCCATTGTCTCACTGATCCACGACGTGATCGTGACCGTGGGTATACTCTCGTTCTTCCAGGTCACCTTCGACCTGACGGTTTTGGCGGCGGTACTGGCGATCATCGGTTACTCGCTCAACGACACCATCGTGGTATTCGACCGGGTTCGTGAGAACTTCCGTGTGCTGCGCAAGGCCAGCCTGATCGAGAACATCAACATCTCGACCACGCAAACCTTGCTGCGGACCATGGCCACGTCGATCTCCACCTTGCTGGCGATCACCGCTCTGCTGTTCTTTGGTGGCGACAACCTGTTCGGCTTCTCCATCGCCCTGTTTATCGGTGTTCTGGCGGGTACTTACTCGTCGATCTACATCGCCAACGTGGTGCTGATCTGGCTGAGCCTGAGCACCGAGGATTTGATTCCTCCGGCTAATACCGAGAAGGAAGTCGACGACCGCCCATAACGGTAATTGTCTCTCTGGCTCCATCCAAAAAGGCGCGAGTATTGAACTCGCGCCTTTTTTTGTGCTCCAAGGCTAGGAGAAGCGCGGGCATGTCCCGCTTGTGATGGTCAGGAGGTTCATGATGAACAAGTCGTTACTGGTTGGTGCGGTACTGGGTGCTGTCGGTGTTACTGCCGGGGGTGCTGTTGCCACCTATAAGCTGGTTAAAAGCGGCCCTGAGTATGCGCAAGTGCTGGCTGTTGAGCCGGTCAAACAACAGATCAAGACTCCACGTGAGGTTTGCAGGGATGTCGCCGTGACCCGGCAGGCGCCAGTGAAGGATCAACACCAGATCCTGGGGACGGTGATCGGTGCTGTCGGCGGTGGTTTGTTGGGCAACATGGTGGGTGGCGGTAATGGCAAGAAGCTCGCCACCGTCGCAGGTGCAGTTGGCGGCGGTTATGCCGGCAACAAGGTCCAGGAAAACATGCAGAACAAGGACACCTACACCACGACTCAGACTCGCTGCAACACGGTCAATGACATCAGCGACAAGGTCGTGGGTTATGACGTGAGGTATTCGTTGAATGGCAAGGAAGGCAAGGTGCGTATGGATCGTGATCCAGGCAACCAGATTCCGGTCAACAAAGACGGTCAGCTGATTCTCGGTCAGAACCAGCCTGCCCAGTAAGCGAATGCGCTGGGGATCTAATGCTCGGGATCTAATAATGTAGGAGCGAGCTTGCTCGCGATATACGTTACCGATAACGCGCGTTTTCTGAATAAACGCGTCGCCTTTGAGTCCATCGTCGGAACGCCGCCCGGAGCAAGCTCGCTCCTGCAGGGGTTGTGGTGTGCAAGTTTAATACCCAAATCCTGGTCATAAAAAAAGCACCCCGAAGGGTGCTTTTTTTTTGCCTGATGCTTAGCGTTTCAGCGAAGCCGGCAGGTGCGGCTGGATGGCCGTCAGTACAGCCTTGAAGCATTTGGTGTTGCCGGCAACAACGTGGCCTTTTTCAAGGAAGTCGTGACCGCCGGTGAAGTCGCTCACCAGGCCGCCAGCTTCCTGGATCAGCAGGGCGCCTGCAGCCATGTCCCACTCGGACAGGCCTGACTCCCAGAACGCGTCGTAGCGACCAGCGGCAACGTAGGCCAGGTCGAGGCTGGCGGCACCGGCGCGGCGAATGCCGGCGGTCTGGCCAACCAGGCTGCGGAACATGCCCAGGTAGTTGTCGAGGTTGTCCATCTGGTCATCACGGAACGGGAAGCCCGTGCCTAGCAGGGCGCCTTCAAGGCTGGTGCGACCGCTGACACGCAGGCGACGGCCGTTGAGCTGAGCGCCGCGACCACGGCTGGCGGTGAATTCTTCCTGGCGAACCGGGTCCAGAACCACTGCGTGTTCCAGGCGGCCACGGTATTTGCAGGCGATGCTGACAGCGAAGTGCGGAACACCGCGCAGGAAGTTGGTGGTGCCGTCCAGTGGGTCGATGATCCACAGGTATTCTTCACCTTCGCCGCTACCGGCGTGCATACCGGTCTCTTCGCCGAGGATGGCGTGAGTCGGGTAAGCCTTGCGCAACGCGTCGATGATCTTCTGCTCGGCAGCGCGATCCACTTCGGACACGTAGTCCTTGGCGTCTTTTTCGTCGACCTTGATGGTATCCAGGCGCTCGATGGAGCGGAAAATCAATTCACTGGCGCTGCGGGCGGCGCGCAGCGCGATATTCAGCATGGGCTGCATGGATGTGTCACCTAAGGTTGTTAAAGAAAGCCGGGCATTCTATCAGAAACTTTCTACAGATGAAGGTCGACGTTCGCTTTCATAGCTTAACGGTGTGTCCCGCCTCGGAAATACGTTCATATTTTGACGAGTGGTCAATGTTGGCAGGCAAGGCGCCGCGCCGACTCATGGCTTGCTATGGGGGAAGCGGCAACGCAGCATGCCGACATTGAACGCCGTCAAAAGTGAACAGTTATTTTTGAGGCGGGACACTCTGATGCTCTGTAAGATTTGCTCCCCATTTCCCTGTCAGAGAGCGCCTCCCTTGCTGCAGAACATTCGTGTCGTCCTGGTCAATACCAGCCATCCGGGGAACATCGGAGGGGCTGCGCGTGCCATGAAGAACATGGGGCTGTCGCGGCTGGTACTGGTCGAACCGCGCTTGTTCCCGCACCACGAGGCTGATGCACGGGCCTCGGGTGCCGGGGACATCCTTGAAAATGCGCAAGTCGTCACCACCTTGGAAGAGGCCTTGGTCGGCTGCAATCTGGTGTTCGGCACCAGCGCCCGTGATCGCCGCATTCCCTGGCCGCTGCTCGATCCGCGTGAGTCTGGTGTGAAGGTGGTCGAAGAAGCGGCGCAGGGCGCCGAGATTGCTCTGGTGTTCGGTCGTGAGGATTCCGGCCTGACCAACGAAGAGCTGCAGCGATGTCATTATCACGTGCATATCCCATCGGACCCTGAGTTCAGCTCGCTGAACCTGGGGGCGGCGGTGCAGGTGCTGAGCTATGAAGTACGCATGTCCTGGCTGGCGGCGCAAGGCCAGCCGAGCAAGCTCGAGAAGGAAGAAGTGGCGTCGACCAAGAGTGGCGAGTTGGCGACCATGGATGAGTTGGAGCGATTCTATGAGCACCTGGAGCAGACCCTGGTGGCCATTGAGTTTCTCGATCCTGAAAAACCGCGACACTTGATGGCGCGCCTGCGTCGGTTGTACGGACGAAGCTCGGTCAGTCGGGCGGAAATGAATATTTTGCGTGGCATCCTCACGGAAACCCAAAAAGCGGCCCGTGGTGAGCTTCTTAAGCGGAAGGATTAATGATGTTCGAGCGTTTGCGTGAAGATATCCAGAGCGTTTTCCACCGTGACCCGGCGGCGCGTAATGCGTTTGAGGTGCTGACCTGCTATCCCGGTATGCATGCGATCTGGATTCACCGCCTGGCATCGGCGTTGTGGGGGATGGGCTGGAAGTGGCTGGCGCGAGTAGTGTCGAACTTCGGTCGCTGGTTGACCGGGATCGAGATCCATCCGGGGGCCAGGGTCGGTCGGCGCTTCTTTATCGACCACGGCATGGGCATTGTGATCGGCGAAACCGCCGAGATCGGCAATGACGTCACGCTTTACCAGGGGGTGACCCTCGGCGGCACCAGCTGGAATAAAGGCAAGCGCCACCCGACGCTGGAAGACGGCGTAGTGGTAGGGGCGGGCGCCAAGGTTCTCGGGCCGTTCACGGTCGGTGCCGGGGCCAAGGTTGGTTCCAATGCGGTGGTGACCAAGGCAGTGCCGGCCGGTGCAACGGTGGTCGGCATACCGGGGCGGATCATCATGAAGTCCGATGACGAGCAGGAAGCCAAGCGCAAGGCGATGGCGGAAAAACTCGGCTTCGATGCTTATGGCGTCAGCGAAGACATGCCGGACCCGATTGCGCGGGCCATTGGTCAGTTGCTCGACCACCTGCAGGCCGTAGACGGTCGTCTCGAAGGCATGTGTGGTGCGCTCAAGGATCTGGGCAGTAATTACTGCGCCAAAGACTTGCCCGAACTGCGCGAAGAAGACTTCGCCTGTGTAAAGAACAAGGATGAAAGCAAGGCCAGTTGACCGCATGGTTTTCTGTAGCAGCTGGCGAAGACTGCGTTCGGCCGCGAAGCGGTCGTGATTCGGTTGACGCAGTGTATCCGGAAGAATTCGCATACAGGTTTTGCGACCGCTTCGCGCTCGAACGCAGGCTTCGCCAGCTGCTACAGCTAAATGCCGCGTGTCGCTGGCGTGCCATTATGCTGCGGACTTTGCTATCATTCGCGCGCTATTTTTGCGGGTAAACCCGAGTAATTCACTAGGTCTTATAGTTGACTTGAATACTCGGGAATTGCATACTCGCCTCCATTCCGAACCTCCGCGGTACCTGTCCATGAGACTGACTACAAAAGGCCGATACGCCGTAACCGCCATGCTTGACCTGGCGTTGCACGCGCAAAACGGGCCGGTGTCCCTGGCCGATATCTCCGAGCGCCAAGGCATCTCCCTGTCCTACCTCGAGCAACTCTTCGCCAAATTGCGCCGTAGCAATCTGGTGTCCAGTGTTCGTGGTCCCGGTGGTGGCTATCAGCTGTCCCGCGACATGCAGGGGATCCAGGTCGCTCAGGTGATCGATGCGGTGAACGAATCGGTCGATGCAACCCGTTGCCAGGGGCAGGGCGATTGCCATTCCGGCGACACCTGTCTGACCCACCACTTGTGGTGCGATCTGAGCCTGCAGATCCATGAATTTCTGAGCGGTATCAGCTTGGCTGACCTTGTGACTCGCCGTGAGGTGCAAGAAGTAGCCCAGCGTCAGGACCAGCGCCGCTGTAATGGCAAGGCGTCACGTCTGGACAAGATTGAAGCGTCCGCCGTCGAATGACAGCCAAAGAGCTAGCGGCACGCCAGCCAGCCTGATTTAGGAGATAGTCCATGAAATTGCCGATTTACCTTGATTACTCTGCGACCACCCCGGTTGATCCGCGTGTCGCACAAAAGATGAGTGAATGCCTGCTGGTCGACGGAAACTTCGGAAACCCGGCGTCCCGTTCCCACGTATTCGGCTGGAAAGCCGAGGAGTCCGTGGAAAACGCTCGTCGTCAGGTCGCAGACCTGGTCAACGCCGACCCACGTGAAATCGTCTGGACCTCCGGTGCCACCGAGTCCGACAACCTGGCAATCAAGGGTGTCGCGCATTTCTATGCCACTAAAGGCAAGCACCTGATCACCACCAAGATCGAACACAAGGCTGTCCTCGACACCATGCGCCAACTGGAGCGTGAAGGTTTCGAAGTGACCTACATCGAGCCTCGTGAAGATGGTCTGGTGACTCCGGAAATGGTTGAAGCTGCACTGCGTGAGGACACCATCCTGGTGTCGGTCATGCACGTGAACAACGAAATTGGCACCATCAACGACATCGCAGCCATCGGCGAACTGACCCGTTCCAAAGGGATCCTGTTCCACGTCGACGCTGCGCAGTCCACCGGCAAGGTCGAGATCGACCTGTCGAAGCTTAAAGTCGACCTGATGTCCTTCTCTGCCCACAAAACCTACGGCCCTAAAGGCATTGGCGCACTGTACGTGAGCCGCAAGCCGCGTGTTCGCATCGAAGCGACCATGCACGGCGGCGGTCACGAGCGTGGCATGCGTTCCGGCACTCTGGCGACTCACCAGATTGTTGGCATGGGCGAAGCGTTCCGCGTAGCCAAGGAAGACATGGCTGCCGAAAACGTACGAATCAAAGCCCTGAGCGACCGTTTCTTCAAGCAGGTCGAAGAGCTGGAAGAGCTGTACATCAATGGCAGCATGACTTCCCGTGTACCGCACAACCTGAACCTGAGCTTCAACTACGTTGAAGGCGAGTCGCTGATCATGGCACTCAAGGATCTGGCAGTTTCTTCCGGTTCGGCCTGCACCTCGGCGTCCCTCGAGCCTTCGTACGTTCTGCGCGCCCTGGGCCGCAACGACGAACTGGCGCACAGCTCGATCCGTTTCACCTTCGGCCGTTTCACCACCGAAGAAGAAATCGACTACGCCGCGAAGAAAGTTTGTGAGGCCGTTACCAAGTTGCGCGCTCTGTCGCCGCTGTGGGACATGTACAAAGATGGCGTCGACATTTCGAAAATCGAGTGGGCGGCACACTGAATATAAGTCGCCGCAAACGGGCTCTGTAAAAATGTCGAATACCGCGTTTTTACAGAGCCTCAAGAGCGACTCTCTGATGAGTGAGGATTAAGAATCATGGCTTACAGCGAAAAGGTCATCGACCACTACGAAAACCCGCGCAACGTCGGCAAGATGGACGCAGAAGATCCTGATGTCGGCACCGGCATGGTTGGCGCTCCAGCATGCGGCGACGTAATGCGCCTGCAAATCAAGGTCAACGAACAAGGCATCATCGAAGACGCCAAGTTCAAGACTTATGGTTGCGGTTCGGCCATTGCCTCGAGCTCCCTGGCGACCGAGTGGATGAAAGGCAAGACTCTGGACGAAGCAGAGACCATCAAGAACACTCAGCTGGCTGAAGAGCTGGCCTTGCCGCCGGTAAAAATTCACTGCTCCGTACTCGCTGAAGACGCCATCAAGGCTGCCGTTCGCGATTACAAGCAGAAGAAAGGCTTGATCTGAGTTTTTTTCCGGGGATCAGTTTTCAAAGATCCTGGTATCAAGTAAGGAGTCCCGATGGCTATCAGCATGACAGAAGCGGCTGCTCAACACGTACGACGCTCCCTTGAAGGGCGCGGCAAGGGTGATGGGATTCGTCTGGGTGTTCGCACCACGGGCTGTTCCGGCCTTGCCTATGTGCTGGAGTTTGTCGATAAGGCGGACGCCGAAGATCAGGTATTCGAAAGTCACGGCGTTAAAGTGATCATCGACGCGAAAAGCCTGGTTTACCTGGATGGCACCGAGCTCGATTTCGTCAAGGAAGGATTGAACGAAGGCTTCAAGTTCAATAACCCCAACGTGCGCGGTGAATGTGGCTGCGGCGAAAGCTTCAACATCTGAGGCTGGTCGTGGGTACTCTTTGTCATTTCGCTTTATTTGAACTGCAGCCGAGTTTCCGTCTGGATCTCGACCAGTTGGCTACGCGCTACCGTGAGTTGGCGCGCGGCGTTCATCCGGACCGCTTCGCTGACGCTTCCGAGCGTGAGCAACGGCTGGCGCTAGAGCAATCCGCGAGCCTCAACGAGGCTTACCAGACGCTCAAGAATCCCCCGAAACGCGCGCGATACCTGCTCGCCATGGGTGGTCGTGAGCTACCGCTGGAGGTCACGGTGCATGATCCCGAGTTTCTTCTGCAGCAGATGCAATGGCGCGAAGAGCTCGAAGATCTGCAAGACAGTGCCGATCTGGCCGGGATTGCGGTATTCAAGCGTCGCTTGAAAGTTGCTCAGGATGAACTGAACGAAAGCTTCGCGGCTTGCTGGAATGTTGCAGTGCAGCGTGAACAGGCCGAACGCCTGATGCGGCGCATGCAATTCCTCGACAAGCTCACCTACGAAGTGCGCCAGTTAGAAGAGCGCCTCGACGATTAACCCAGTGCCGCCTCGGTCGCACGCCTGATATACAGATAAGTCCAGATAAGCATGGCCCTACTGCAGATCGCCGAACCCGGCCAAAGTCCCCAACCGCACCAGCGTCGTCTGGCTGTGGGTATCGACTTGGGCACTACCAATTCGCTGGTCGCTGCATTGCGCAGTGGTCTTTCCGAACCTCTGGCCGACGCTGACGGGCAGGTCATAATGCCGTCTGCCGTTCGCTATCACGCCGATCGCATTGAAGTGGGCATGGCGGCCAAACTGGCTGCTGCAAGTGACCCGTTCAATACCGTGTTGTCGGTCAAGCGCTTGATGGGTCGTGGTCTGTCCGACGTCAAGCTGTTGGGCGAACAATTGCCGTACCGCTTTGTCGATGGCGAATCGCATATGCCGTTCATCGACACGGTGCAAGGGCCGAAAAGCCCGGTCGAAGTCTCCGCCGATATCCTCAAGGTGCTGCGTCAGCGTGCCGAATTGGCTCTGGGCGGCGAGCTGGTGGGCGCGGTGATTACCGTTCCGGCCTATTTCGACGATGCCCAGCGTCAGGCAACCAAGGATGCGGCCAAACTGGCCGGTCTAAATGTCCTGCGTCTGCTCAACGAGCCTACCGCTGCGGCGGTGGCTTATGGTCTGGATCAACACGCCGAAGGCGTCGTTGCGATCTATGACCTGGGCGGCGGTACCTTCGATATTTCGATATTGCGTCTGACTGGCGGTGTTTTCGAAGTGCTGGCCACTGGCGGCGACAGCGCCCTGGGTGGCGATGACTTCGATCACGCGATCGCCGGCTGGATTATCGGGCAGGCCGGCTTGTCCGCCGACCTCGATCCAGGTGCTCAGCGCAACCTGTTGCAAACCGCTTGTGCCGCCAAGGAAAAGCTGACGGAATCTGATTCGGTCGAAGTCGTCTACGGCGACTGGCGTGCCGAATTGAGCCGTCAGGCGTTCGATGTGCTGATCGAGCCGATGGTCGCGCAAAGCCTGAAAGCTTGCCGACGCGCTGTTCGCGATTCGGGTATTGAGCTGGAAGATGTTCAGGCCGTGGTCATGGTCGGTGGTTCTACCCGTGTTCCGCGTATTCGTGATGCGGTGGCCGAGATGTTTGCTCGTCAGCCGTTGACCGAGATCGATCCGGATCAAGTAGTGGCCATTGGAGCCGCGATCCAGGCCGATACCCTCGCCGGCAACAAGCGTGATGGCGACGAACTGTTGCTGCTTGACGTGATTCCGCTGTCCCTGGGGCTGGAAACCATGGGCGGGTTGATGGAGAAGGTGATTCCACGCAACACCACCATCCCTGTCGCGCGGGCTCAGGACTTCACGACGTACAAAGATGGCCAGTCGGCCATGATGATTCATGTGTTGCAGGGTGAGCGCGAGCTGATCAGCGATTGCCGCTCCCTGGCGCGTTTTGAATTGCGCGGCATTCCGGCCATGGTCGCTGGCGCAGCGAAAATTCGTGTGACCTTCCAGGTCGATGCCGACGGCTTGCTCAGCGTTGCGGCCCGTGAATTGGGTTCGGGCGTTGAAGCCAGTATCCAGGTCAAGCCGTCCTACGGCCTGACCGACGGCGAAATCGCCCGGATGCTCAAGGATTCGTTCCAGTACGCCAACGACGATAAGGTCGCCCGGGTGCTGCGTGAGCAGCAAGTCGATGCCCAGCGTCTGATCGAAGCGGTGCAGGGCGCCCTCGATGTCGACGGCGAGCGCCTGCTCGATGCCGAAGAGCGCATGGTTATCGAATTGCAGATGCAAGAATTGACTGAATTGATGCAAGGCACCGATGGCTATGCCATCGAGCAGCAGACCAAGCGTCTGTCGCAAGTGACCGATGCCTTTGCTGCCCGCCGCCTGGACTCGACGGTGAAAGCCGCTCTGGCGGGGCGCAACCTGAATGAAATCGAGGAATAACTGATGCCGCAGATCATTTTTCTGCCACACGCCGAGCATTGCCCGGACGGTTTGGTTGTAGAGGCTGAGACCGGTCAGTCCATCCTCGAAGTGGCCCATGACAACCATATCGAGATCGAGAGCGCCTGCGGCGGCGTCTGTGCCTGCACCACCTGTCACTGCATCATCCGCGAAGGTTTTGACTCGCTGGAAGAGGCCGATGAGCTGGAAGAGGACTATCTTGATCGGGCCTGGGGTCTGGAAGCGCAGTCGCGTCTGACCTGCCAGGCAATCGTCGGGACTGAAGACCTGACTGTCGAAATTCCGAAATACTCGCTTAACCATGCAGCCGAAGCGCCGCACTGATTCAAGGAACCGTCATGAGTCTTAAATGGGTTGATGTACTGGAAATCGCGATCCAGCTGGCTGAGAGCAAGCCGGATGTTGATCCGCTTTCGGTCAACTTCGTCGATCTGCACCGCTGGGTTCTGGAATTGCCGGATTTCAGTGACGATCCCAAGCATGGTGGCGAGAAAGTGCTCGAGGCCATTCAAGCTGCCTGGATCGAAGAAGCAGACTGAACGCACCCTACGCAGTTAGGCAATCCCTCTAAACCCGCGTATAATTCGCGGGTTTAATTTTTCGCAAATTACCGTTTCTGGAGTTACACCATGGCTGTTCAACGTACTTTCTCCATCATCAAGCCTGACGCAGTTGCAAAAAACGTGACTGGCGAGATCATCACCCGTTTCGAAAAAGCTGGCCTGCGCGTTGTAGCTTCGAAAATGAAGCAACTGTCCAAAGCTGAAGCTGAAGGCTTCTACGCTGAGCACAGCGCTCGTGGTTTCTTCGGCGACCTGGTTGCTTTCATGATCTCCGGTCCGGTTGTCGTTCAGGTTCTGGAAGGCGAAAACGCTATCGCTCTGAACCGTGAGCTGATGGGCGCTACCAACCCAAAAGAAGCTGCTGCCGGCACCATCCGCGCTGACTTCGCTGATTCCATCGACGCCAACGCTGTGCACGGTTCGGACTCCGAAGCCGCTGCCGCTCGCGAAATCTCGTACTTTTTCGCAGCTACTGAAGTAACCACTCGCTAAGCATTGGCTTATGAGTGAAGGTGAATCCATGACTACATCGACTGCAAAAACTAACCTGCTGGGTCTGACTCAGCTGGAAATGGAAAAATTCTTCGACTCAATCGGGGAGAAGCGTTTCCGTGCCGGTCAGGTAATGAAGTGGATTCACCACCTTGGCGTCGATGATTTCGACGCCATGACGAACGTCAGCAAGGCCTTGCGCGACAAGCTCAAGGCTATTGCCGAAGTTCGCGGCCCCGAAGTGGTCAGCGAGGACATCTCCAGCGACGGCACCCGTAAGTGGGTGGTGCGCGTGGCGTCCGGCAGCTGCGTCGAGACCGTGTACATTCCCCAGGGCAAACGCGGCACTCTGTGCGTTTCGTCCCAGGCAGGCTGTGCCCTGGATTGCAGTTTCTGCTCCACCGGCAAGCAAGGTTTCAACAGCAACCTCACCGCCGCCGAAGTTATCGGCCAGGTGTGGATTGCCAATAAATCGTTTGGCAGCATCCCGGCAACCGCCGACCGTGCCATCACCAACGTGGTGATGATGGGCATGGGTGAGCCGCTGCTGAACTTCGACAACGTCGTTGCCGCCATGCACCTGATGATGGACGACCTGGGTTACGGCATCTCCAAGCGCCGTGTGACCCTGTCGACCTCGGGCGTGGTGCCGATGATCGATGAGCTGTCCAAGCACATCGACGTTTCCCTGGCGTTGTCCCTGCACGCACCGAACGATGCGCTGCGTAACCAGTTGGTACCAATCAACAAGAAGTATCCGCTGAAAATGCTCCTCGAGTCCTGCCGCCGCTACATGTCGTCCCTGGGCGAAAAGCGCGTGCTGACCATCGAGTACACCTTGCTCAAGGACATCAATGACAAGGTCGAGCATGCGGTTGAAATGATCGAGTTGCTCAAGGACACGCCTTGCAAGATCAACCTGATCCCGTTCAACCCGTTCCCCCATTCCGGTTACGAGCGGCCGAGCAACAACGCCATCCGTCGTTTCCAGGATCAACTTCATCACGCTGGCTTCAATGTCACCGTGCGTACCACCCGTGGCGAAGACATCGACGCCGCGTGTGGCCAGTTGGTAGGACAGGTGCTGGATCGCACCCGTCGTAGCGAGCGTTATATCGCTGTGCGTGAGTTGAACGCTGAGTCTGATATGCCGCAAAGCGCTACGAATCGTACTTAAGAGAGGATCTCTATGTCTCTGCGCGTCGCGCTGCTTGTGCTTTTCGCCAGTCTGTCGGCTGGTTGTGTTTCATCGGGTGATTTCAGTCCGATGAAAACGAGCAAGGGGCGGGACGAGGCGCGTGCGGCATACGTGCAGCTGGGTCTTGGGTATCTGCAGCAGGGGATGACCGAGCGGGCGAAAGCTCCGTTGAAGAAAGCCCTGGATCTGGATGGCTCGGACGCCGATGCGAATGCGGCCCTGGGGCTGGTGTTCCAGGCCGAGATGGAGCCTGAACTCGCTGACCAGCATTTTCGCAAGGCATTGTCCTCGCGTCCCGGTGATGCGCGTATCCTGAACAATTACGGCAGCTTTCTTTTTGAAGAAAAGCGTTATGAAGACGCTTACCAGCGCTTCGAACAAGCCGCTGCCGATACGCTTTATCCTGAGCGCTCGCGGGTTTTCGAGAACCTGGGTATGACTGCTTCAATGCTCGGTCAGCGTGATCTGGCCAGGCAGCAACTGGAAAAAGCCCTGCGTTTGAACCGCCAACAACCCCGCGCATTGCTGGAAATGGCTGAGTTGTCATTCGAAGACAGGCATTATGTGCCCGCGCGTGGTTACTACGATCGTTTTAGCCTGCTGGCTGAGCAAAATGCACGTAGTCTATTGCTCGGCGTTCGGCTGGCAAAAGTGTTCGAAGATCGCGACAAGGCCGCAAGTGCAGGCCTGCAATTAAAACGACTCTATCCCGGTACGCCGGAATATCAGCAATACCTGTCGGAGCAATGATGAAAGCGGCGCATCCCGAAGTTGTAGCAGCGACTCGCGTAAACCCTGGTGAGACCTTGCGTCAGGCCCGCGAAAGCAATGGTTGGTCGCTGGCGGAAGTGGCTCTGAAGCTCAACCTTACCGTAGGCTCATTGAGCAATCTGGAAACGGGTGCTTTCGACAAGTTGCCAGGGCATACCTTTGCCCGTGGCTATATTCGTGCCTACGCCAAGTTGCTGGGCATGGACCAGGCCGTATTGGTCCAGCAATTCGACCAATACTCCGGTACCGACGCCCAAGGCAGCAGCGTGCACAGCCTGGGTCGCATCGAAGAACCTGTACGGGTTTCCCACACCATTTTGCGTATCGTCAGCCTGCTGTTGCTGATTGCCGTAATCGGCGGCGGCTTTGTCTGGTGGCAGGATCAGACCTCCTTGCGCACCAAGGACCTGATTGCAATCACCCCGGAACACGTCGAAGTCGAAGGGGCCGATGGCACCACGCAGATTCACCCGCTCGACGAGCCGGAAGATCAAGCGGTAGTCGAAGCTCAAACCGAAGCTTCGACCAGTCTCGCTTTGCCTGAGGGCCAGCCGCCGGCTGAAGTCCAGGCCAATGCGGCTGCACCGACTCCAGGCGCTCCAGTCGTCGTAGCGCCAAGCGTACCGACCGCTGCAACTCACACCGCACCTGTTCCGGTTGTTGCGACGCCAGCTCCTGCTGCGCCTGTGACTAAACCGGTAGTTCCTGCAGCGCCTGCGGCTGCCGCGACGGCGCCAGTTGCTGGTACCGGTCAGGTTCGGCTGCAATTTACCTCCGATTGCTGGGCTCAGGTTACCGACGGCACCGGCAAAGTGCTGTTGAGCGGTCTCAAGCGCAAAGGCTCGACCGCCGAGGTCAGCGGTAAACCACCGTTTTCCGTGCGTCTGGGCTATGCCCGTGGGGCGCAGGTCAGCTACAACGGCCAGGCGGTCGATATCGCTCCGTTCACCAGTGGCGAGACTGCTCGCCTGAAGTTAGGTCAATAAGTCATGCACGGCGAATCTCCAATCAAACGTCGCGAGTCCCGCAAAATCTGGGTTGGCTCCGTACCCGTGGGCGGCGATGCGCCCATCGCGGTGCAGAGCATGACCAACAGTGACACCAATGATGTCGCAGCGACAGTAGCCCAGATCAATCGCCTGGAAGCTGCCGGCGTCGATATCGTGCGCATTTCCGTGCCGGATATGGACGCCGCCGAAGCCTTTGGCCGGATTAAGCAACTGGTCAAAGTGCCTTTGGTCGCCGATATCCACTTCGACTACAAGATTGCACTGCGCGTGGCCGAACTCGGTGTCGACTGCCTGCGAATCAACCCGGGCAACATTGGTCGTGAAGACCGTGTGCGTGCCGTGGTCGATGCCGCCCGTGATCGCGGGATCCCGATCCGTATCGGCGTCAACGCCGGCTCGCTGGAAAAAGACCTGCAAAAGAAATACGGCGAACCGACCCCTGCTGCGCTGGTCGAGTCTGCATTGCGTCATGTCGAGCACCTCGAGCGCTTGAACTACAAGGATTTCAAAGTCAGCGTAAAAGCCTCCGATGTGTTCATGGCCGTCGAAGCTTATCGCCTGCTGGCCAAGGAAATCATTCAACCCCTGCACCTGGGTATCACCGAAGCCGGTGGTTTGCGTTCAGGCACAGTGAAATCTGCCGTGGGCCTCGGTATGCTGCTGGCCGACGGGATTGGCGATACTATTCGCATCTCGTTGGCGGCCGACCCGGTAGAGGAAGTGAAAGTCGGCTACGACATTCTCAAATCCCTGCACCTGCGGTCCCGTGGTATCAACTTCATCGCCTGCCCAAGCTGTTCGCGGCAGAACTTCGATGTGGTGAAAACCATGAATGAACTGGAAGTGCGCCTTGAAGACTTGCTGGTGCCACTGGATGTTGCGGTCATCGGTTGTGTAGTGAACGGTCCGGGCGAAGCCAAAGAGGCTCACATCGGCCTGACCGGTGGTACACCGAACCTGATCTATATCGACGGCAAGCCGGCGCAGAAATTGACGAATGACAATCTGGTGGATGAGCTGGAACGGCTGATCCGCCAGAAGGCGGCCGAAAAGGTCGAAGCCGACGCGGCGCTGATCGCCCGCGGCTGATCGAACGAATTTAAGGATTTATAGTGAGCAAGTCTCTGCAAGCCATTCGTGGCATGAACGACATCCTGCCCGAGCAGACCCCCCTGTGGCGTCATTTCGAAGGTACCGTCTCGCGTCTGCTGGATAACTACGGTTACAAGCAGATCCGCATGCCGATCGTTGAATTCACCGAGCTGTTCAAGCGCTCCATCGGTGAAGTGACCGACATCGTCGAAAAAGAGATGTACACCTTCGACGACCGCAACGGCGACTCTCTGACCCTGCGCCCTGAAGGCACAGCGGCCTGCGTGCGTGCTGTGCTTGAGCACGGCATCACCGGCGGTGGCCAGGTGCAGAAACTCTGGTACATCGGCCCGATGTTCCGCCACGAGCGTCCGCAGAAAGGCCGTTATCGCCAGTTCCACCAGATTGGTTGCGAGGTCTTCAACCTTGATGGTCCGGACATCGACGCCGAACTGATCGTGCTGACCTGGCGCCTGTGGGGCGAGCTGGGCATCCGTGACGCGGTCAAGCTCGAACTCAACAGCCTGGGCACCAGCGAATCTCGCGGTCGTTACCGCGAAGCACTGGTCGAGTACCTGACGGCACGTCTGGACCAGCTGGACGAAGACAGCCAGCGCCGTCTGAAAACCAATCCGCTGCGAGTGCTGGATACCAAGAACGCCGATACCCAGGCGGCACTGCTCGATGCACCGAAGATGGCTGACTACCTCGACGAAGAGTCCCTCACTCACTTCGAGGGCCTGAAGGCGCGTCTGGACGCTGCCGGCATTCCTTATGTGATCAACCCGAAGCTGGTGCGCGGGCTGGATTACTACAGCAAAACCGTATTCGAATGGGTCACCGACAAGCTCGGTGCCCAGGGCACTGTCTGCGCGGGTGGCCGTTACGACGGTCTGGTCGAGCAGATGGGCGGCAAGCCGACCCCGGGCGTTGGTTTCGCCATGGGCATCGAGCGTTTGGTGCTGCTGCTCGAAACCCTGGAGCAGATCCCGGAAGAAATCTCCCGTCAGGTTGATGTCTACCTTTGCGCCTTCGGTGAAGCTGCTGAACTCGCAGCGCTGGCATTGAGCGAGCGGGTACGTGATCAATTGCCAAACCTGCGTCTGCAGATCAACGCCGGCGCCGGTAGCTTCAAAAGCCAGTTCAAGAAGGCCGACAAGAGCGGTGCGCTGTATGCATTGATCCTCGGTGACGACGAAATGGCCCAGCAAGTGGTCGGTTTCAAACCCTTGCGTGGCCAGGGCGAACAACAAAGCATTGCCTGGGATGCGCTTGCCGCTCACCTGGCCACCTGCGTCGTGCAGGGTTGAAGCTGTCAAACAGCCGATTTAGCGAATAAGGAGTATTGGGGTGTCGAGTACCGAAGACGAACATCTGGCGGAATTCAAAGACTGGTGGCAGCGTAACGGCAAACCTCTAGTGACCGGCGGCCTGTTGGCGCTGGTCATCGTGTTCGGCTGGCAGGCGTTTCATAAGTATCAGAGCAACCAGTCGCAAGGTGCCTCGATGCTCTACCAGCAATTGCTGGAAACCACGCTGACCCCTGATGGCAAGCCGGATGCGGCCCGTGTTGCGGATCTGGCCGGCAAGCTCAACAGCGAGTTCGCGGGCACTGCCTACGCGCAATACGGCAGCCTGTTCGTGGCGAAAGTCGCGGTCGATACCGGCAAGCTGGACGACGCGGCGAGCGAGCTCAAAGCCGTCGCCGACAAACCGGCCAACCCGGCCCTGGGCGAAATCGCGCGTCAGCGTCTGGCTCAGGTGCTGGCAGCACAGAACAAGCCTGACGAAGCGCTGAAGCTGCTCGAAGGCGATGCTGACAAGGCATTCCTGGCTACTCGTGAAGAGCTCAAGGGTGACCTGCTGGTCCAATTGGGTCGTACCGACGAAGCCCATGCTGCGTATCAAAAGGCCAAGGCTGCGCTGTCTGATGAAGCAGCGGTCGATGGCTTACAAATCAAGCTGGACGACCTGGCCAAAGGGGATGCGTGACGTGATCCGTTGGAAACATGCAGCATTGCTGGCTCTGGCCATTCTGGCCGCGGGTTGCAGCAGCAACAGCAAAAAAGAACTGCCACCGGCTGAACTGGTCAACTTCAAAGAAGAAGTTGTTCTGCAAAAGCAGTGGAGCCGTTCGATCGGTAATGGCCAGGGCGATACCTACAACATGTTGGTGCCGGCTATCGACGGCGACACCCTCTATGCTGGCGATGTAACTGGCGTGGTGATGGCGCTGGATCGAAGCAATGGCGACGTCAAATGGAAGAAAAATCTTGATCTGCGTGTTTCCGGCGCCGTTGGCGTTGGTTACGGTCTGGTCCTGATCGGTACGCTGAAAGGCCAGGTGGTAGCGCTGGATTCCAGCACCGGTGAAGAGAAATGGCGCGCTCGCGTGACCAGTGAAGTCCTCGCACCGCCTGCCACCAACGGTGATGTGGTTGTGGTCCAGACTCAGGATGACCGTCTGATCGGCCTCGACGCTGCTACCGGTAATCAACGCTGGCTCTACGACAGTACCCCGGCGGTCCTGACCCTGCGTGGCACCAGTGCGCCGATCGTCACCAACCGCCTGGCGATTGCCGGCTTGTCGACGGGTAAAGTCGTTGCTCTTGATATTCGCAACGGCGTGCCGGTCTGGGAGCAACGCATCGCGATTCCGCAAGGACGTTCGGAGCTCGAGCGTGTGGTCGACATCGACGGCGGCCTGCTGTTGTCCGGTGGCACCCTGTATGTGGCCAGCTATCAAGGTCGCGTTGCGGCTCTGGACCTGGAAAGCGGTCGTCCGCTCTGGCAGCGTGATGCTTCCAGTTATGCAGGCGTCGCTCAAGGCTTTGGCAGCGTTTACGTGAGCCTGTCTTCGGGTACCGTTGAAGGTGTCGACGAGCGCTCCACCACTGCATTGTGGAGCAACGACTCGCTGGCCCGCCGTCAACTGTCGGCACCGGAAGTGTTCTCCAGCTACGTTGCAGTCGGTGACATGGAAGGCTACCTGCACCTGCTGAGCCAGGTGGATGGCCGTTTCGTCGGCCGTGAACGCATCGACAGCGACGGCCTGCGTGCTCGTCCGCTGGTGGTGGGCGACACGATTTATGTGTATGGCAACAGTGGCAAGCTGGAAGCCCTGACCATCAAGTAAGAACTATGCTGGACCTATAGGTAGGAGCGAGCTCGCTCGCGAAGGACGTCAACGATAACGCGTACAGTCTGGATATTCGCGGTGTTGTGACGTTCTTCGCGAACAAGTTCGCTCCTACACGAGCACCAGCCGCTGCCTAGCAGCGGCTTTTGTATTTTCTGAAATAACGAAGTGGAGAGCCGCATGGTTCCCGTAATCGCCCTGGTGGGCCGACCGAACGTCGGCAAGTCCACCTTGTTCAACCGCCTGACCAGGACCCGTGACGCCATTGTCGGCGACCTGTCCGGTCTGACCCGTGATCGCCAATACGGTGAGGCAAAGTGGCAAGGGCGCTCCTACATTCTGGTCGACACCGGTGGTATTTCCGGTGACGAGCATGGCATGGACGAAAAAATGGCCGAGCAGTCGCTGCTGGCCATTGAAGAAGCCGATGTCGTCCTGTTCCTGGTAGACGCCCGCGCAGGTTTCACTGCTGCTGACCAAATGATTGGCGAGCACCTGCGCAAGCGTAACAAGCGTTCCTACGTGGTCGCCAACAAGGTCGACAACATCGATCCTGAGCTGGCCCGCGCCGAGTTCAGCCCGTTGGGCATGGGCGACGCGATCCCGATCGCCGGTGCTCACGGCCGCGGCATCACTCAGATGCTGGAAATCTGCCTGCGCGAATTCCCCAAAGATGAGGAAGAGCCGGAAGAGGGCGAAGCTGAAATCGTCGAGGAAGGTCAGGAAGCCAAGCGCATTCCAGGTCCGAGCGAAAAAGACGGTATCAAGATCGCCATCATCGGTCGTCCGAACGTCGGCAAATCGACGTTGGTCAACCGTATGCTCGGTGAAGACCGGGTTATCGTTTATGACGAGCCCGGCACCACGCGCGACAGTATCTATATTCCCTTCGAGCGTAACGAAGAGAAGTACACGCTGATCGACACCGCGGGTGTGCGCAAGCGCGGCAAGATCCACGAGGAAGTCGAAAAGTTCTCCGTGGTGAAAACCCTGCAGGCGATCAAAGACGCCAACGTGGTGGTTTTCGTGATGGACGCCCGCGAAGGGGTGGTCGACCACGACCTCAACCTGCTGGGCTTCGTGCTGGAAGCGGGTCGTGCGCTGGTTATCGCACTGAACAAGTGGGATGGCATGGAGCCGAGCGAACGCGAGTTCGTGAAGATCGAGCTGCAACGCCGGTTGTTCTTCGTAGACTTCGCCGACATTCACTTCATCTCGGCCTTGCACGGCACTGGCGTGGGCAACCTCTACCAGTCGGTGCAGAACTCGTTCAAGTCCGCGGTTACCCGCTGGCCGACCAACCGTCTGACTCAGATTCTTGAAGATGCGGTGGGTGAACACGCGCCACCGATGGTCAACAACCGTCGGATCAAACTGCGTTATGCCCACTTGGGCGGAGCCAACCCGCCGATCATCGTGATCCACGGTAACCAGGTCGAGCGCGTTCCGAAGTCCTACGTCCGTTATCTGGAAAACACTTACCGCCGTGTCTTGAAACTGGTCGGTACGCCGATCCGGATCGAGTTCAAAGGTGGCGAGAACCCGTACGAAGGCAACAAGAACACGCTTACCGACCGCCAGGTCAACAAGAAGCGTCGTTTGATGACTCACCACAAGAAAGCCGAGAAGAAGCGTAAAGACAAACGCTGATTGGGCTATGTGAAATGATCGTTCCCATGCTCCCGCGTGGGAATGCATCTCGTGACGCTCCGCGTCACCTGGACGCGGAGCGTCCATGGCGGCATTCCCACGCAGAGCGTGGGAACGATCAATTGCTGCATCGGAAAAAGGGCGCCCATGGCGCCCTTTTTCATACCTGCCGTTTGGGCTATCCTCGGGCTCTCCCGTGCCGCCGTAGAGCCGGGTGTTCAGCAGGGAATTACCCATGATCACCAGTAAGCTGCCGAATGTCGGCACCACCATCTTTACTCGCATGTCACAGCTCGCGGTAGAAACCGGCGCGCTCAATCTGTCCCAGGGTTTTCCCGATTTCGACGGCCCGCAGGCCCTGCGTGATGCCGTAGGCCGGCATATCGCCAGTGGCCACAACCAGTATTCACCCATGACCGGCCTGCCGGCGCTGCGCCAGCAAGTCGCGGCCAAGATCGCCCGCAGCTATGGCTGCACGGTGGACGCCGACAGCGAAGTGACCATCACTCCCGGCGCGACTCAGGCGATTTTCTGTGCCATTCAAGCGGTGATTCACAGCGGCGACGAAGTCATCGTTTTCGACCCGTGCTACGACAGTTATGAACCGTCGGTGGAACTGGCCGGCGGTCGTTGCGTGCACGTTCAGTTGGGCCTGGATGACTTCGCCATCGACTGGCAGAAGCTTGGCGAAGCGCTGAGTCCACGTACGCGGATGATCATCCTCAACTCTCCGCACAACCCAAGTGGCGCACTGATTACTCGCGCCGAGCTGGACCAGTTGGCGGCGCTGATCCGCGATCGCGATATTTATTTGATCAGCGATGAGGTCTACGAGCATCTGGTGTTCGACGGTGTGCCTCACGTCAGCGTGCTGGCCCATGAAGAGCTGTATCAGCGGGCCTTTGTCGTGAGTTCCTTCGGCAAGACTTACCACGTCACAGGCTGGAAAACCGGCTACGTGGTGGCCCCGCCCGCCTTGACCGCTGAGCTGCGCAAGGTGCACCAGTACGTCAGTTTCTGTGGCGTCACGCCGTTGCAATATGCCTTGGCCGATTACATGGCCGAACACCCTGAGCATGTCGAAGAACTGCCGGGCTTCTATCAGGCCAAGCGTGATCTGTTCTGCGACTTGCTGACACCTTCGCGGTTCAGTTTCACTCGGGTCGCCGGGACCTATTTCCAGTTGGTGGACTATTCGCGGATTCGCCCTGATCTTAATGACGTCGATATGGCGCTATGGATGACTCGTGAGCACGGTGTGGCGACGATTCCGATCTCGGTGTTCTACCAGAACCCACCGCAAGGGCAGCGTCTGGTACGTCTGTGTTTTGCCAAGCGCGAGGAGACGCTGCGCCAGGCTGCGGAAAAACTATGCGTGATCTGAGTGCACTACCAAATCTGAACATAGCGCTGATTCAGACAACGCTGGCCTGGCATGACCGTCAGGCGAACCTCGAGCATTTCGAGCAACTGCTCGAACAAGCCCGGGGCGCGGACCTGATCATTCTGCCGGAAATGTTCACCACTGGCTTTTCCATGGCGTCCGAAGCCCTGGCCGAGCCGGAAAACGGCCCCACCAGCAAGTGGCTGCGTAGCCAGGCAAAAAAGCTGGATGCGGTGATCACCGGTAGCGTGATTGTCCAGGCCGCCGATGGCAGCCATCGCAATCGCTTGCTGTGGGCGCGTCCCGACGGTGAAGTCTGGCATTACGACAAGCGCCACTTGTTCCGTATGGCCGGGGAACACAACCACTTCACGCCGGGCGAGCGTCAGGTGCAGTTCGAGCTCAAAGGCTGGCGGGTGCGTCCGCTGATTTGCTATGACCTGCGCTTCCCGGTGTGGAGCCGCGATGCTCAGGACACCGATTTGCTGCTGTACACCGCCAACTGGCCTGGCGCCCGGCGTCAGCACTGGAACCGCCTGTTGCCGGCGCGCGCCATCGAAAACCTCTGCTACGTGGCGGCGGTGAATCGGATTGGCACCGATGGCAAAGGCTTCGCCTATACCGGCGACAGCCAGGTGCTGGATTTCCAGGGCGAAACCCTGCTCAGCGCCGGGGAGGCGGATGGGGTGTTTCAGGTCTGCCTGAACGCTGCCGAGCTGGCGGCTTACCGGACGCGGTTTCCGGCTAACCTGGATGCGGATACCTTTCAGCTCACATAGGCGCTTCTAGATCATTCCCACGCTCTGCGTGGGAAAGCAGCCCGTGACACTGCGCGTCACATTCAGAGCGGACGCGGAGCGTCCAGTGAGGCATTCCCACGCGGAGCGTGGGAACGATCAGCCCAACAAAAAGGCCCCGAGGTGTTAACCCCGGGGCCTTTTGTATTTCAACTGGTTATGCCGCTTCTTGGGCTGGTGTCTGGCTCAGGGAGCGGTTCAGCGCGCTGAACAGGGCCTTGAAGCTGGCGGTGGTGATGTTTTCATCGATGCCCACACCGTGTACTGCACGTTCGCCGTTCACGCGCAGTTCAATGTAGGCC
Source organism: Pseudomonas sp. GW821-FHT02H09 (assembly GCF_059421425.1). Lineage (NCBI taxonomy): Bacteria > Pseudomonadati > Pseudomonadota > Gammaproteobacteria > Pseudomonadales > Pseudomonadaceae > Pseudomonas > Pseudomonas sp. GW821-FHT02H09. Next base: position 82,645 of record NZ_JBWKVA010000006.1, on the reverse strand, counting down.
GCAGCCTTGGCATTGGTGCCCGCGCCGATAGCGTGTTCGTTGTAGTCCATGATCTCCACGGCAATCGGCAGACCGGCCACCAGGGCTTCCAGGGCGCCATTACCCTTGCCGCGCCAATGTTGGGTTTCTCCGTCGCAGTGAACCTCGATCTCGACTGTGCTGTGGCCGTTCTCTTCCTGCAAACGATGGCTGACCAGCGCGTAAGGCAGGTTGGCCTGCAAGTACTCGCTGTGGAGCAAGGCATGGATCTGCTGGGCAGTCATTTCAAGGCCCAGGCGGTCGGTTTCACGCTGTACCACCTGGCTGAACTCGATCTGCATGCGACGCGGCAAGTTGATCCCGTATTCCTGTTCCAGCAAGTAAGCGATACCGCCTTTGCCCGACTGGCTGTTGACGCGGATCACCGCCTCGTAGCTGCGACCGATGTCGGCCGGGTCGATCGGCAAGTACGGCACTTCCCAGAGGGTGTCCGGTTTTTGTTGAGTGAAGCCTTTGCGGATAGCGTCCTGGTGCGAGCCGGAGAATGCGGTGTGAACCAGGTCGCCGACATACGGGTGACGCGGGTGCACGGGGATCTGGTTGCACTCTTCAACGACTTTGCGCACGCCGTCGATGTCGGAAAAGTCCAGCTCGGGATCGACGCCCTGGGTGTAGAGGTTCAACGCCACGGTCACCAGGTCGACGTTACCGGTACGCTCACCGTTGCCGAACAGGCAGCCTTCGACGCGATCGGCACCAGCCATCAGACCCAGCTCTGTGGCGGCAACGCCAGTGCCACGGTCGTTGTGGGTGTGCAGGCTGATCACCACGCTGTCACGGCGGTGGATGTGACGACCGAACCACTCGATCTGGTCGGCATAGATGTTCGGGGTCGCGCATTCGACGGTAGCTGGCAGGTTGAGGATCACCTTGTTTTCAGGCGTCGGGTTCCAGACCTCGATCACGGCGTCGCAGACTTCCTTGGAGAACTCCAGCTCGGTGGCGCTGAAGGTCTCCGGCGAGTATTCGAAGGTCCACTGGGTTTCCGGCTGCCGGGCTGCGTATTTGACGAACAGCTTGGCGGCGTTCACGGCGATTGCCTTGATCCCTTCCTTGTCCTGATTGAAGACAATCTTGCGGAAGGATGGGCTGGTGGCGTTGTACAAGTGAACGATGGCTTTTTTCGCGCCGCGCAGGGATTCGAACGTGCGCTCGATCAGGTCTTCACGGCCTTGGGTCAGCACCTGGATGGTGGTGTCGTCCGGGATGTGGTTGCCTTCGATCAGGGTCCGTACGAAGTCGAAATCGGTTTGCGAAGCGGCAGGGAAGGAGGCTTCGATTTCCTTCACGCCAACGGCGACCAGGGTTTTCCAGAAGCGCAGCTTCTTGACCGCGTCCATCGGCTCGATCAACGACTGGTTGCCGTCGCGCAAGTCGGAGCTGCACCAGATCGGCGCGGCGGTGATGGTTTTCGATGGCCAGGTGCGGTCCGGCAAGTTGATGGTAGGGAACGCGCGGTATTTCGAAGACGGGTCTTTGAGCATGGTCATCAGGAAATCCTTATTGAGTTGGCCGAAAAGAGGCGGCCTGCCGTTGAATCAAATTTTCTATGGATGAAGCAGGGGACGAGGCACCGCGATTCACCCTGGCAGTCGTGCACTGACGAGGCAGAGGCTGCGGTGTTGACGACGCTGAATGAGGGTGTGAGAGGTTTTCATGCCTTCAACCCTAACCATTGGGGTGAAGGATGGCAAGCTGGTGAAAAAAATTGAGATAATTTCTGTTTTTAAGGCGTGTTTCGAGATTTTGTGGCGCTAAATTGTTCTTGTTGTTGGATTAATTGCGTTGATGTTAAAAGGTCAGCAATGATCGTTCCTGCGCTCTGCGTGGGAACGATCCCTGAATCGGCGGCGATTACGGCTGGAAGGCACCGATAAAGATCGCCGGATCAACCCGGGTGTCATTCAAACTTACGTTCCAATGCATATGTGGTCCAGTCGCCCGGCCGGTGGAGCCGACTTTGCCAACCACGCTACTGCGGGCCAGTTGCTGGCCTACCTTCACGTCGATTTTAGACATATGGCAGAACATGCTGATAAAGCCCTGGCCGTGGTCAACGAACACTGTATTGCCATTGAAGAAATAGTTGCCGATCAGGATCACCTTGCCGGCGGCCGGGGTTTTGATCGGTGTGCCAGCGGGCACGGCGAAGTCCAGCCCGGCGTGGGGATTGCGTTCCTCGCCGTTGAAGAAACGGCGCACACCAAACTTGCTGGAAAGCGGGCCATCGACCGGTTTGTCCAGTAACAGGTTGCTCGGTGTGTTCGGACTGAAGCTGCGGTAGGCGCGAATCTGTTCGGCCAATTCAGCGTCGATGCGTTTCAGATCCGCCGGGTTTGGATTGACCTGCCGCTGGTTTTTCAGGGTAATGCGCTGTTCCGGGTAGTGCTTGTTGCCGACGGTGAAACTCAGGCTGCGGCCGCCCGCACTGATCTGCTGGCTGCCCGGTTTGGCCGTCAAAGGCACGCCAACAATCGCCAGCCAGTTGTTCTGTTCCTTGATCACCAGCAACGGTTTGTCCTGATAGCTGGCTTTTGGCACTTGAGCCGAAGGACCGAGATCGACGACTGCGACGCCACCGGGCACCGGTTTGTTCAGCAGACGGGTGATGTAACTGTCGGCATGGGCGTTGAAAGACAAGCAAAGTAACAGCAGGGAGCCAAGAAAACGCAGCATGGATCAATCCAGTAAAGAAAGGGTGACAGGCGTCAGGTGATTGTCTTCGACGCGCACCTGCAATTCACCTTCGCCGAGCCTGGCCTTCAGGCGCTGACCGGTGTGGGTCTGTGCGGCGCTGCGAATGGCCTGGCCGCGCTCGTCCAGCAAAATGCTGTAACCACGGCTGAGGGTCGCCAGCGGGCTGACCACATGCAGTGTTTGCATCTGGCTTTGCAGTTGCAGGCGACGGGTCTTCAAACCTTCGCGCATCGCACGCGGCAAGCGTTCGGCGAGGCTTTCGAGGCGTTGGCGCAGCATGGCCAACTGCCGACCGGGATGCTGCCCGGCGAGGCGGGTTTCCAGGCGGATCAGCCGCTCGCGACGGATATTGAGGCTGCGCTCGAAAGCGCGGCGCATGCGCATGTCCAGGTCATCCAGACGTTGCGCTTGCTGGCGCAGGCGTTCGCCGGGATGACGCAAGCGACGCGCCATGCCTTCCAGGCGCAGGCGGTCGCGCATCAGCCGATCGCGAATACGCATCACCAGGCGGCGGTGCAGGCTTTCGACCCGGCGTTGTAGATCGCTGGAATCCGGTGCCAGCAATTCGGCGGCGGCGGAAGGCGTTGGCGCACGGACGTCGGCGACGAAGTCGCTGATCGACACATCGGTTTCATGGCCCACGGCGCTGACAATGGGTGTCACGCAGGCATCCACCGCACGGGCGACGGCTTCTTCGTTGAAACACCAAAGGTCTTCCAGCGAACCGCCGCCGCGCGCCAGGATCAGTGCATCGAAGCCGCGGGCGTCGGCCAGCTGCAGGGCGCGGACGATCTGCGCCGTGGCTTCACGGCCCTGCACGGCAGTCGGGATCAGGGTCAGCCGGACTTGCGGGGCACGGCGGCGGAACACGCTGATGATGTCGCGTATCACCGCGCCGGTTGGTGAGCTGATGATACCGATGCGTTGTGGATGGGCAGGCAGCGGCACTTTTCGTTCGGCGCTGAACAGGCCTTCGGCACTGAGTTTTTCCTTCAGTGCATCGAAGGCCAGACGCAGCGCGCCATCGCCGGCAGGCTCCACGGTGTCAAGAATCAGTTGATAGTCGCCACGGCCTTCGAACAACGAAACCTTGCCGCGCACCTTGACCGCCAGGCCGTCCTTCAACACCTGACGAACCCGCGCGGCATTCTGCCGGAACAGCGCGCAACGCACCTGGGCACCGCTGTCCTTGAGGGTGAAATACACGTGACCGGAGGCCGGGCGGGCGAGGTTGGAGATTTCGCCTTCGACCCAGATGTTGCTGAACACATCTTCCAGCAACACCCGTGCCCGGCCGTTGAGCTGGCTGACAGTCAGGACTTCGCGGTCGAGGCCGAGTCTTGCAAAGGGGTCTTTAATCATGGGGCGCATGATAAAGGCATTCGGCGGTCAATCTCCACGACTCTATGGGATCGCGCGATCCTGCGTAGCAGCTGGCGCAGCCAGCTGCTACAAGTCATCCTGAAAAGGATCAAGGAAGTCGTACCAATGAGTGTTGTCGCACTGTTAAATCAATGGCCGTTCGGCGCGGTGGAATGGCTGGTGATCGAGCTGGGCATAGCCCTGGCCTATATCGTGTTCGGCATCGCCGGCTTCGGCACGGCGCTAGTGGCGGGACCGATATTGATTCTGTTCATGCCGCTGTCGAAGATTGTGCCGCTGCTGGTGTTGCTGGATTTTGTCGCGGCGTTTGGCAATTTGTTGCCTTCACGACGCAATGTGGTCAAGCCTGAGTTACTGAGGCTGCTGCCGTGCATGGCCGTGGGTTGCACCTTGGGGGTGATTTTTCTACTCAGTCTCAAAGCCGACGTGTTGTTGCTGCTCATGGGGCTGTTTATCAGTGCTTATGCGATCTACAGCCTGTCGGTGAAAATCCGTCCCGCCCAGCTTGCTGCCGGGTGGTCGATCCCGATGGGCACGGTGGGCGGGTTGTTTGGTGCGTTGTTTGGCAGTGGCGGCTTTTTATATGCGATCTATTTGAACAGCCGTTTGCCGAAGGATGCCGCGCGGGCGACCCAGAGTGCGCTGATCAGTTGCAGCACGGTGGTGCGTTTGAGTCTGTTTACGCTCGCGGGTGTGTATGCCGAACTACCCTTACTGTTGTTGGCTCTGTGTTTACTGCCAGCAATGGCGCTGGGGCTGTTGATCGGTCGCCGATTGACCATGAAGCTGTCCCGGGACGCCTTTGTGCGGCTGGTGACCTGGCTGGTACTGGCCAGCGGCATTGCCTTGATCACTCGTTATCTGAGTACTTGACCTGATGGTGTCAGGGATTAAGCTGCCGGCCGCCAGATCCATTCGCGGGCAAGCCTTGCTCCTGCAGATTTATCGATTCATGCAGGAGACTCGCCGGCGAGACGGCTGACCGGACAACGCAAAAATCTCATTCATCGCTTCAGGCCCCACCATGAACTCCCAAAGCATCATCGTCCCGAAAATTTCCACACTGCCGGTGCACGAACCCCGAGCGCGGGCGATCGTGCGTTGGCTGGTGCGCAAGAACATCATCGAAGAAGAACTGACCACCTGCGGTCGTACGGGCAACCGCATGGCCCATGCGATTGCGCCGGGGGCTTGCAGCGTGGTGCTGCACCCTGAGGCGTTACCTTTCGGTGAGCCGGTGAATGGTCTGGAGATCATCACCAAGCGCTGCATCTATACACCGGCCAAAGGCTTTCTCGAAGAAGCCGGCTGTGCTGAGTGCCGAAAAGAAGTGGGTGAAGCCCTGTTCGACAGCCTGGAAGACTGGATGCCCGGACGCACGGATAACTTCACCTGCCCGGAATGTGGCCATGAAGACGACATCAACGGCTTTCTGTTTTTGCAGGAATGCGGTTTTTCCAATCTGGGCTTCATCTTTAATAACTGGGCCGAAGCGGGATTCAAACAGAGCTTTCTCGATGAGTTTGCCGAATGGCTTGATCAGCCGGTGACCTGGGTCAAGGTCGAGCTTTAACCAGGTTAGAACAAAGTCGCTCCTGCAGGAGCGAAGCTTGCTCGCGATGCAGACGCTGCGGTCTTCAAATGACCCTCCCATCACCCCGCCGATAATAGGCAGAGTTTTACATTGAGCCGAAGGGGGTGTCTGAGTATAATGGCGCGCTTCCATTTTCCCGCTCGGGAGCCCCCGCGATGCTGCGTATCAGCCAAGAAGCTCTGACCTTCGACGACATTCTCTTAGTGCCCGGTTATTCCGAGGTTCTTCCTAACGAAGTCAGTCTCAAAACCCGTCTTACCCGTGGCATCGAGCTGAATATTCCACTGGTTTCCGCCGCTATGGACACCGTCACTGAAGCCCGTCTGGCAATTGCCATGGCTCAGGAAGGCGGCATCGGCATCATTCACAAGAACATGACCGTCGAGCAGCAAGCTGCCGAAGTGCGCAAGGTCAAGAAGTTCGAAGCCGGCGTGGTCAAGGACCCGATCACCATCGAGGCTGACGCCACGGTACGTGATCTGTTCGAACTGACCCGCATGCACAACATTTCCGGCGTTCCGGTGCTGCACGATGGCGACCTGGTCGGCATCGTCACCTCCCGTGACGTGCGTTTCGAAACCCGTCTGGAAGCTACCGTTCGTGAAGTCATGACGCCGAAAGAGCGTCTGGTCACTGTTCGCGAAGGCGCCAACAAGAACGAAGTCCGCGAGCTGCTGCACAAGCACCGCCTGGAAAAAGTCCTGATCGTCGACGACAAGTTTGCCCTCAAAGGCATGATGACCGTCAAAGACATCGAAAAAGCCAAGGCCTACCCGCTGGCCAGCAAGGACGACCAGGGTCGTCTGCGTGTCGGCGCTGCGGTCGGTACCGGTAAAGACACCGGCGATCGCGTCGCGGCACTGGTTGCTGCCGGCGTTGACGTGGTGGTGGTCGACACCGCCCACGGTCACTCCAAAGGCGTGATCGACCGCGTTCGCTGGGTCAAAGAGAACTTCCCTGAAGTCCAGGTGATCGGCGGCAACATTGCCACCGGCGCTGCTGCCAAGGCCCTGGCCGAAGCCGGCGCTGACGCGGTCAAGGTCGGTATCGGCCCTGGCTCGATCTGCACCACGCGTATCGTTGCCGGTGTTGGTGTGCCGCAAATCAGCGCCATCGCCAACGTCGCCGCTGCCCTTGAAGGCACTGGCGTCCCTCTGATCGCCGACGGCGGCATCCGTTTCTCCGGTGACCTGTCCAAGGCCATCGTTGCCGGTGCTTCCTGCGTGATGATGGGCTCGATGTTCGCCGGTACCGAAGAAGCTCCAGGCGAGATCGAACTGTTCCAGGGCCGTTCGTACAAGGCATACCGTGGCATGGGTTCGCTGGGCGCCATGTCCCAGGCTCAAGGCTCCTCCGACCGTTACTTCCAGGACTCCTCCGCGGGTGCCGAGAAGCTGGTTCCGGAAGGCATCGAAGGGCGTGTTCCGTACAAGGGCACCCTGAGCGCCATCATCCACCAGCTGATGGGCGGCCTGCGTTCTTCGATGGGTTATACCGGTAGCGCCAACATCGAAGAGATGCGTACCAAGCCAGAGTTCGTGCGCATCACCGGCGCCGGCATGGCTGAATCGCATGTCCACGACGTGCAAATCACCAAAGAAGCGCCAAACTACCGCGTAGGTTGATGCTTCCAGCAAAACGTTAAGTAACCGGGGCTGTTTTCAGCCCCGAGTTGTTTCTGAATCAAGACTGTTTTTGAATTACTTAGACGAGACTGAATCATGGCCCTCGACATTCACGCTCACCGCATCCTGATCCTCGACTTCGGTTCCCAGTACACCCAGCTGATCGCCCGCCGCGTGCGTGAAATCGGCGTTTACTGCGAGCTGCATCCGTTCGACATGGACGACGAAGCGATCCGCGAATTCGCGCCGCGCGGGATCATCCTCGCCGGCGGCCCGGAGTCCGTGCACGAAGCCGACAGCCCACGCGCGCCACAAGCGGTCTGGGACCTCGGCGTACCGGTTTTCGGTATCTGCTACGGCATGCAGACCATGGCCGAGCAACTGGGCGGCCGTGTTGAAGGTTCCGAGCTGCGTGAGTTCGGTTACGCCCGTGTCGACGTGGTCGGCAAGAGCCGCGTCCTGGACGGCATCGAAGACCATGTCGATGCCGATGGCGTCTTCGGTCTCGATGTGTGGATGAGCCACGGCGACAAAGTTACCGAAATCCCGAAAGGCTTCCACATTCTGGCCAGCACCCCGAGCTGCCCGATCGCCGGCATGGCCGACGACACCCGCGGCTACTACGGCGTGCAGTTCCACCCGGAAGTGACCCACACCAAGCAGGGCGGTCGCATCCTTTCGCGTTTCATCCTCGACATCTGCGGCTGCGAAGCCCTGTGGACGCCGTCGCACATCGCTGATGACGCCATCGCGCAAATCCGTGCCCAGGTTGGCACCGACAACGTGCTGCTCGGCCTGTCCGGTGGTGTGGATTCCTCGGTGGTTGCCGCGCTGTTGCACAAAGCCATTGGCAACCAACTGACCTGCGTCTTCGTCGACAACGGCCTGCTGCGTCTGCACGAAGGTGAGCAAGTGATGGCCATGTTCGCCGAGAACATGGGCGTCAAAGTGATTCGCGCCAACGCTGAAGAGCAGTTCCTGAACAACCTGGCCGGCGAGTCGGACCCTGAGAAGAAACGCAAGATCATCGGCCGTACGTTCATTGACGTGTTCGATGCCCAGTCCAACAAGCTGGACAACATCAAGTACCTGGCCCAGGGCACCATCTACCCGGACGTGATCGAGTCGGCTGGCGCGAAAAGCGGCAAGGCTCACGTGATCAAGTCGCACCACAACGTGGGTGGCCTGCCGGACGAAATGAACCTCAAGCTGGTTGAACCCCTGCGCGAGCTGTTCAAGGACGAAGTCCGTCGTCTGGGCCTGGAACTCGGCCTGCCGTACGACATGGTCTACCGTCACCCGTTCCCGGGCCCGGGCCTGGGCGTGCGGATCCTGGGTGAAGTGAAGAAGGAATACGCCGACCTGCTGCGTCGCGCGGACCATATCTTCATCGAAGAGCTGCGCAAGGCCGACTGGTACCACAAAGTCAGCCAGGCCTTCGTAGTGTTCCAGCCGGTGAAATCGGTAGGCGTGGTCGGTGATGGCCGTCGTTACGCCTGGGTCGTGGCCCTGCGTGCAGTAGAAACCATCGACTTCATGACCGCACGTTGGGCGCACCTGCCTTACGAGCTGCTGGAAACCGTCAGCGGCCGGATCATCAATGAAATCGAAGGCATCTCCCGCGTCACTTACGACGTGTCGAGCAAGCCGCCTGCGACCATCGAGTGGGAATGATCCAGACCGGCTCGCCGGCCTGTGATCTGCGCGTTTAAACAGCGGCGATCGGCACCTTGGTGTCGATCGCCGCTGGCGTTTCAGCTGCTGTAAAAACCCTTCGCAATACTCTGAAAGACATAGGCCAAGCCTGCTATCAGTCTCGTCTGTACGCTCTCCAGATAATCTTCCAGCCCTGTCCGAGCGGCCTTGGCAGCTCAAGTTTCGGGAAAGGGGCGGTGGATTTTGGTTGGTTGTCATTTGACAACCTTGCAGTTCTTGACGAGACTGGAGGCTATGGATGGCTCGTGCATCTCATCCTGAAAAAGAAATCGAAATGGCCCTGCGTCATGCCGAAGAACAAGGCTGGCGGATAGAAGTCGGTGGCAGTCACGCCTGGGGAAAGATCTACTGCCCTTTCAGACATGACCTTTGCCGCTGTGGTGAATTCTGTATTACCAGCGTGTGCAGCACACCGAGAAACTCGTTCAATCACGCGAGGGCGCTACGGCGGGTGGTTGATAACTGTACGACGCAGCAGGTGATTGACGGGAAATCAGCACCTCGACTCAAGGAGTAAATCAATGGACTACATTTTCACCCTCAAGTATCAGCTCGCGGAGTGCGATTGCGATCCCGACCAGTTGGTCGAACGTCTATACGCGGCAGGCTGCGATGATGCGTTGGTCGGTATCGGATTGCCGGGCCGGTTGGCCTTGGCGTTCACCCGTGAGGCCGCGACTGCGGAAACGGCGCTGTTGAGCGCACTGATGGACGTCAAGCGCATCATTCCTGACGCTCGTCTGGTGGAGGTGGCACCGGACTTCGTCGGTCTGACGGATATTGCCGACATCGTCGGCGTTTCGCGGCAGAACATGCGCAAACTGATGCTGACCCATTCCAACAGCTTCCCGTTGGCCGTTCATGAGGGCAAGACATCCGTCTGGCACCTGGCTGAGGTATTGAGCTGGCTGGATGCAAAGGGCGGCTACAGCCTCGAACAACCGGTGATCGACGTCGCCCGGATCGCGCAAAGCGTCAATCTCGTCAAGGAGTCACGCCGGGTTGTGGCCCTGAGCGCCGAGTGGCAGGCGCTGGTTTGACGCTCCCCTCTCAGCGCCGCGCAACGTCCGAGAAGTAGAACTTGTCCAGCGTATGCCGTGATTCGGTGTACTCGAACTGGCGACCGTCCTGCAGAAAGGTCTGGTTGCTGACCACGATGACATGGCTCTGGCCCTCAAGATCCAGGTGTTGTTGGTCATCCTTGCTGCGCGGTACCGCTTCGATGGTCCGCTGGGCATAGCTGATTTGCAGTTGCAGGGTTTGCTCGATGAAGGCGTAGATCGAGTGCTCGGCGATCTCGCGATTCAGGCCTGGGATCACATCGGCGACAAAGTGGTTGATGTCGAGGATCACTCGCTTGCCGTCGATTCGGCGTACGCGCTTGATACGGGTGATCAGGCTGCCTTCTTGCGCCTGGATGTGTTCGAGCAGGGTGCCTTCGAGGGGGAACTGGCTGAACTCGACCACCTCGGTGCTGACGTCGTTGCCCAGCCGCGGGTAGGTTTCCTGGAAACTGACAATTCCGCCCAATTGGAATTCGATCGGGTTGGGCGACAGAACAAAGGTGCCTTTGCCGTGGACTTTCTGGGCGAAGCCGCGTTCCTGAAGTTGCTCTATGGCCTTGCGCACAGTGCCGCGACTGGCCTGGTAGCTGTCCATCAATTCGGTTTCAGAGGGCAGCCGCGCGCCACGTTCCAGACGTTCGGTGGTGATGCTGGCAAGCAGATCGGTGTAGATCTGGTTGTATTTACTCATGGGATGGCTCTGTGCCCGCTGCGCTCAAGGTCTGGAACCTTAAGGGCAGAGTTGGGGTTTGTCCATGTAGATGGATCGCACAGGAAAACTCACCGCTGGTCGGGTTCAGGATAAACAAATTGTAACTCGTCTGTACGAGTTGTTGCTTTAACTCGTACAGACGAGTACTTTTCACTTCGGCGTGCTGCCAATAGCGCTCTCCAATAACAAGAATCCAAGTGGAAGAAAAAGCATGAGCCACGATTATCCGAATATCGCCAGCGAGATCCTTCAGAGCCTCGGTGGTGCAGACAACCTCGAACAAGCTGCGCACTGTGTCACCCGACTGCGGCTGGCGCTCAAAGACCCGAGTCGGGTCGACAGCGCGACGCTGAACCAGATCGATCTGGTCAAAGGCTCGTTCTTTACCGGTGGCCTGTTTCAGGTGGTCATCGGTCCCGGCGAAGTGGAAAAGGTTTACGCGGCCCTGCGTCAGCAGACCGGTCTTGCGGCGTCGACCATCGCGGACGTGAAACAGAAGGGTGCTGACAAGACCAATGCCATGCAGCGTCTGGTGCGGGTGTTCTCCGATGTGTTCATGCCGATTCTGCCGGCGCTGATCATTGCCGGCCTGCTGATGGGGGTGAACAACCTGATCGGCGCCAAAGGCATGTTCATCGCCGGCAAGACTTTGCTTGAGGCTTACCCGACGCTGGACGGGGTCTGGAGCCTGATCAATCTGATGGCCAACACCTCGTTCGTGTTCCTGCCGGCGCTGGTGGGCTGGTCGGCGGCCAAGCGTTTTGGTGGCAGCGAGATCCTCGGCATCGTCCTGGGCCTGATGCTGGTGCACCCCGATCTGCTCAATGCCTGGAACTATGGCAAGGCGGTAGCGGGGCTGGACGGTCAGAGCCTGCCGTACTTCGACATCTTCGGTTGGTTCCAGATCGAGAAAGTCGGTTACCAGGGGCAGATCCTGCCGATTCTGCTGGCGGCGTGGGTGATGAGCACCCTCGAAAAATGGCTGCGAGCGCGTATCCCGAACGCTATTCAGCTGCTTGTCGTGCCGATCACCACCATCGTGGTGACTGGCGTGTTGGCGCTGGCCGTGATTGGCCCGGTCACGCGGCATCTGGGGATCCTCATCACCGAAGGCGTGGTCACCCTGTTCGATCTGGCGCCGATGGTCGGCGGGGCGATTTTCGGTCTGCTCTATGCACCGCTGGTGATCACTGGCATGCACCACATGTTCCTCGCCGTGGACCTGCAGTTGATCTCGACCCAGGGCGGCACCTTCATCTGGCCGATGATCGTCATGTCCAACCTGGCCCAGGGCAGTTCGGCGCTGGCGGTGTTCTACATGAGCCGTAATGCGCGGGATCGGAGCATGGCCTCGACCTCGGCGATTTCCGCCTACTTCGGTATCACTGAGCCGGCGATGTTCGGCGTCAACCTGCGCTACAAGTTTCCGTTCTACGCCGCGTTGACCGGTTCGGCGCTGGGCGGCATGTTCCTATCGCTGAACAAGGTCCAGGCCTCGGCGATTGGCGTCGGCGGGCTGCCAGGGTTCATTTCGATCATTCCGCAATTCATTCCGATGTTTGTGATCGGCATGGTGATCGCGATGGTGGTGCCGTTCGTTTTGACCTGTGGGTTGAGCATGAAGATCGTCCGGCCGGGGTATCGCGTCGCCTGATGGATCGCTATCGCGAGCAAGCTCGCTCCAGCAGGGGGATGCGGTGATCCGCAAATTTTGGGGCGATCGGTCTCCCGTAGGAGCGAGGCTTGCCCGCGATGGGGCCTGACCTGCCACCGCAAAACTAAATGAAGGAATACGCAATGCAGAACTGGCAGCGTTCGGTGATCTACCAGATCTACCCGAAGAGTTTTCACAGCCACGCAGGCAACGCTACGGGCGATTTGCTCGGTGTGGTCGCCAAGCTCGATTACCTGAAATGGTTGGGCGTCGACTGCCTGTGGATCACGCCGTTCCTGCGTTCGCCACAGCGCGACAACGGTTACGACATCAGCGATTACTACGCCATCGACCCGAGCTACGGGACCATGACTGACTGTGAGCTGTTGATTGCCGAGGCGGGCAAACGCGGTATCAAGTTGATGCTCGATATCGTGGTCAACCACACCTCCATCGAACACACGTGGTTCCAGCAGGCCCGCAGCAGTCTCGATAATCCGTACCGCGACTTTTATATCTGGCGCGATCAGCCGAACAACTGGGAATCCAAGTTCGGCGGTTCGGCCTGGGAATACGAGGCACAAACTGGTCAGTACTATCTGCATCTGTTCGACCACACCCAGGCGGATCTGAACTGGGACAACCCGCAGGTGCGTGCTGAAGTGTTCAAAATGATGCGCTTCTGGCGTGACAAGGGCGTCGGCGGGTTCCGTCTGGACGTGATCAATCTGATCTCGAAACCGGCGGACTTTCCCGAGGACAACAGTGACGGTCGACGCTTCTATACCGATGGCCCGAACGTCCACGACTATTTGCAGGAAATGCACCGCGAAGTCTTCGAAGGTAGCGACCTGATCAATGTTGGTGAGATGTCCTCCACCAGCCTCGAACACTGCATTCGTTATTCGCGTCCCGACTCGAACGAGTTGTCGATGACCTTCAACTTTCACCATTTGAAAGTCGATTACCCGAACCAGCAGAAATGGATACGCGCCGATTTCGATTTCCTCGATCTCAAACGCATCCTCTCCGATTGGCAGACCGGCATGCAGGCCGGCGGTGGCTGGAATGCACTGTTCTGGTGTAACCACGATCAACCGCGGGTGGTCTCGCGTTTTGGTGATGACGGTGAACACCGAGTGGTCTCGGCGAAGATGCTCGGCACCGCGCTGCACTTCCTTCAGGGCACGCCTTTTGTGTACCAGGGTGAAGAGCTGGGCATGACCAATCCGGGTTTTGATCACATTGACCAGTACCGCGATGTCGAGACGCTGAACATCTATCGCCTCAAGCGTGAGGCCGGTGAATCCGAGGCTGAAAACATGGCGGCGATCATGCAGAAGTCCCGCGACAACAGCCGCACGCCGATGCAATGGAACGCTCAAGCCCACGCCGGTTTCAGCACTGCCGAACCCTGGATCGGCGTGCCGGAAAATGCGGCGCTGATCAACGTCGAACAGCAGTTCGACGACCCGGCGTCGGTGCTGCATCACTACCGCCAACTGATCGCTTTGCGCCGCACCGAGTCGCTGATTCAGGACGGCGTGTATCGCCAGCTCCTGGCCGACCACACCCAGGTCTGGGCCTACCTGCGCGAAGGTGACGGTGAACGCTTGCTGGTGGTGAACAACTTCTATGCCGCGGCCTGCGAAGTTGATTTGCCGGAAGGGGTGATCACTGACGGGATGGGGCAGCGCCTGGTGATCAGTAACTATGGCGACTGCCCAACGCGCAGCCGACAGCTCTTCTTGCGGCCTTACGAGTCGTTCGTCCTGCACCTGACCGACCACTGACAAGCACTGTTTCAAACAACTCGCAGAGCGCCGAGCGGGGGAGTGTTGCGCGCCGCTTTTGCAGAGCAAACACAATAAAAATAATGGGGTGGCTCATGAAAACAACCATAAATCGCAGCCTTGCAGCATCGTGCGTGTGCCTGGCATTGCCGTTCTCGGCCCAGGCCCTGGAGTTCGCCGGTTACTTGCGCAGCGGCGTGGGGACCTCGGTCAACAGCAGTTCGCAGTCGTGCTTTCAATTGCCCGGCGCGCAGTCGAAATACCGGCTCGGCAACGAATGCGAGCAGTACGCAGAGCTGGAGTTGCGCCAGGATCTGTTCACCCTTGACGACGGTTCGGTGCTCAGCGTCGATGGCATGGCGTCGCTGTTTAACCGATACGATCGCAGCCTGACGTTCGAGGGCGACAACGGCTCGGTGCGCATGCCGCAGATGTACGCCCAGTGGTCGAAGATGCCCAGCCTGAACGGCGGTTCGTTGTGGGCCGGTCGGCGTTACTACAAGCGTAATGACATCCATATTTCCGACTTCTACTACTGGAACCAGAGCGCCACGGGCGGTGGGGTCGAGGACGTACTGATCGGCGATCTGAAGTACAGCTACGCCTTCTCGCGCAAGGACAACCTGTTCCAGAAGGACTACATCAGCCGGCACGACTTCAACGTCGCCGGGTTCAAGACCAACCCCGGTGGTGAGCTGGAGTTCGGCCTGAGCTACATCGACAAACCGGGCAGTCGCGACGCTCACAGTGGCTGGGCGATTACCACCCAGCATGTGCAGAAAGACTTTTTGGGCGGCAAGAACAAACTGGCATTCCAGTACGGCGAAGGTCCTGGCACCGGGTTGGGCTATACCGGCAATGTCGGCCTCGACGACAGCAACAAGAGCTACCGTGTGGTGGAATTCTTCGACTGGCAAGTGACACCGCGCTTCGGTGGCCAGGTCGAAGCGGTCTATCAGAAAGACATTCGCCCGGACGGCAACGATCAGAACTGGATTTCCCTCGGCATTCGTCCGGCCTATGCCATCACTGAACAGTTCAAACTGGTCACCGAACTCGGTCACGATCAGGTCGAGGCCCCCGGCGGCACGCGTAAATTGAGCAAGTTCACCTTCGCCCCGACCTGGTCGCCCAAGGGCCCGGATTTCTGGGCGCGCCCGGAAGTGCGCCTGTATTACACCTATGCCAGCTGGAACGAAGCAGCCAAACGCGCGGCGAACGAATTGGCGGCGGGTTCGGCATTGTCCGATACCGGCGCTTTCGGTACGGCGTTGCATGGCTCGAATGTCGGTTTGCAGGTCGAGTACTGGTGGAAATAAGCGATGCTGTCGGGGCGCGTGCTCCATCAGCACTTAAAAGAACAAAACAGCAGGTGACGTCATGGCCACAACCCAACATTTGCAACTGCTAGCGCCCTTGTCCGGGGTGCTGATGCCGCTCGATCAAGTGCCGGACCCGGTGTTTTCCAGCCGTCTGATCGGTGACGGTCTGTGCATCGATCCGACGTCGCAAACCCTCTGCGCGCCGCTGGCCGGGGTGGTCAGCAATGTGCAACAGAGTGGCCATGCGGTCAGCATCACCGACGACAGCGGTGTGCAGGTGTTGATGCACATTGGTCTGGACACGGTGAACCTTGCCGGCAAGGGTTTCAAACGGTTGGTGGAAGAGGGCCAGCGGGTTGAGGCCGGGCAGGCATTGATCGTGTTCGACGCCGACTACGTTGGCTTGCATGCCCGCAGCCTGCTGACCTTGATGCTGGTGGTCAGCGCTGAGCCCTTTACGGCACTGACGTCGGACACGGGTTTGGTCGAGAGCGGTCAGCCGTTGTTGCGTCTGAGTCCGGGCGATCAGGCCTCGGATGCTGTGGTGGCGCAAGAGGGCGAAGCGCTGTTCTCCAAACCGCTGACCCTGCCCAACCTGAACGGTTTGCATGCACGTCCTGCGGCGGTATTTGCCCAGGCGGCGAAGGGGTTTTCGGCGAGCATTTGTCTGCATAAACAACAGGCCAGTGCCAACGCCAAATCCCTGGTTGCGATCATGGCGTTGCAGACTGCGCAGGGCGATACCTTGCAGGTCAGTGCGGCGGGTGAGGATGCCGAGCTGGCGATCAAGACCCTGGCCGAGTTGCTGGCGGCGGGTTGTGGTGAAACGATCGTTGCGGTGGCGATGAGTGAGCCGGTTGCGCTGGTTGAAGCGTCTTCGGCGAAGCTGTTGCGTGGCGTCTGTGCCTCGCCGGGCTCGGCGTTCGGGCAGGTCGTCCAAGTGGCGGAGCAGACCCTTGAAGTGGTTGAGGCAGGCTCGGATCAAGCCGAAGAGCGCAGGCATCTGGAGCGTGCATTGCTCCAGTCTGCGCAAGCATTGCAACGCTTGCGCGACAACGCGACAGGCAGTGCGCAAGCGGAGATTTTCAAGGCGCATCAGGAATTGCTGGAAGACCCAGGCTTGCTGGAGCAGGCCCACGCCTTGATCGCTGAAGGGAAAAGCGCCGCGTTCGCCTGGCGCAGTTCGACCGAGACGACTTCGCAGCTGTTCAAAAGCCTGGGCAGTCCATTACTGGCCGAGCGCGCTCTGGACCTGGCGGACGTTGGCCAGCGGGTGCTCAAACTGATTCTCGGTGTGCAGGACAACGCCTGGGTCTTGCCGGAGCAGGCGATCCTGATCGCCGAACAACTGACGCCTTCGCAGACCGCAGGCCTTGATACCGGCAAGGTGCTGGGCTTTGTCACCGTGGGTGGCGGCGCCACCAGTCATGTGGCGATTCTCGCCCGGGCCTTTGGCCTGCCGGCCTTGTGCGGGTTACCGGCGCAAGTGCTGCAGCTTGCCAGCGGCACTCAAGTCTTGCTCGATGCCGACAAGGGCGAGCTACACCTGGACCCGGATCTGTCGGCTATCGAACAGTTACAGACCAAACGTCAGCAGCAACAGCTACGGCGTCAGCGCGAACTCGAACAGGCTTCACTGGCAGCCTGTACCCGTGACGGTCATCACTTCGAGGTGACGGCCAACGTCGCTTCGCTGCCAGAGGTTGAGCAGGCGGTGACGCTGGGCGGTGAGGGTGTCGGTCTGCTGCGTTCGGAGTTTCTCTATCTGGAGCGTAACAGTGCACCAAGCCATGATGAACAAGCGGTCACCTACAGTGCCATCGCCCGCGCGTTGGGGACGGAGCGCAATCTGGTGGTGCGCACCCTGGACGTTGGCGGCGACAAACCGCTGGCCTACGTGCCGATGGAGAGTGAGGCCAATCCGTTCCTGGGCATGCGCGGGATTCGCCTGTGCCTGGAGCGCCCCGAGCTGTTGCGTGAGCAGTTCAGAGCGATCCTGACCTGCGCCGGACTGGCCCGTTTGCACATCATGCTGCCGATGGTCACCCAGCTGTCCGAGCTGCGCCAGGCCCGGCAGATGCTCGAAGAGGAAGCGCTGACACTGGGGCTCAAGGCATTGCCCAAGCTCGGCATCATGATCGAAGTTCCAGCCGCGGCGTTGATGGCCGATCTGTTCGCTCCCGAAGTGGACTTCTTCTCCATCGGCACCAATGACCTGACCCAATACACCCTGGCCATGGACCGTGATCATCCGCGGCTGGCCAGCCAGGCCGACAGTCTCCATCCGGCAGTGCTGCGCCTGATCGCCAACACCGTGAAAGCCGCTCACGCCCACGGCAAGTGGGTCGGGGTGTGCGGCGCACTGGCCTCCGAGACCCTGGCGGTGCCGCTATTACTGGGGCTGGGGGTGGATGAACTGTCGGTCAGTGTGCCGTTGATTCCGGCGATCAAAGCGACAATCCGCGAAGTGGACCTGAGGGAATGCCAGGCCATTGCTCAACGGGTCTTGAACCTGGAAAGCGCCGAGCAGGTGCGTGAAGCCTTGCACGGGCATCAACAGACGGCAGTCGTCACCTCATTGGTTCTGGAGAACTGAATATGTTCGAGAAAATGCAGCGGGCGTTCTGGAAAGCCCTGACACCGGATCTGGTGGTGGATCAGCCCAAGGTTGTTATTGATCCGCAAAGCTCTTCATCGTTGGAGCCAGAAGTCGTGGCCGCATTGGGTGGTGCCAATAACCTCAAATCCCGGCAACGAATTGCTCTGACGCGGGTGCGGGTGGAGCTGCACGATGACACGCAAATGGACCCGGTGGCCTTGCGTGCGGCCGGTGTCCCGGCGGTGATGGTGTTGGCGGGTGGGGTGGTGCATTTGATCGGGCTAAACCCGCAGTCGAATTGACCAAGCTCCTGTAGCAGCTGCCGAGCCCGCGAGGCTGCGTTCGAGCGCGAAGCGGTCGCAAGACCATCCACTGCGATCTTTCATATACGCCGCATGTGCCGGATTGCGACTGCTGCGCAGCCGAACGCAGCCTCGCGGGCTCGGCAGCTGCTGCGCAGCCGAACGCAGCCTCGCGGGCTCGGCAGCTGCTACGGGGCCCCTGCGGCCAGTCACCACGCCACCCTTACTGTTTCTCATCTGCAGGTGTATCGTATTCGCCTTTTTGCGGGCTCAGGCCCGCTGCTGATACGTGAGGTAGTTGAATTCATGTCCTTTTCCCGTCGACAGATACTCGGTGGTCTGGCCGGTCTTGTAGTGGTTGGCGTCGGGGCTGGTGGCGCGTCGCGCTATTGGCTGGGGAAGATGGCTGACGCCGATGCAGGCCACGACTACGAGCTGATCGCCGCCCCCCTGGACGTCGAACTGGTTGCCGGGCACAAAACCGAAGCCTGGGCCTTTGGCCCCTCGGCGCCGGGTACCGAGTTGCGAGTGCGCCAGGGCGAGTGGCTGCGGGTGCGCTTCATCAACCATTTGCCGGTCGCCACCACCATTCATTGGCATGGTATTCGCCTGCCGCTGGAGATGGACGGCGTACCCTACGTCTCGCAATTGCCGGTCTTGCCCGGCGAATATTTCGATTACAAATTCCGTGCGCCGGACGCCGGCAGCTTCTGGTATCACCCGCACGTGAACAGCAGCAAGGAGCTGGGCCGCGGGCTGGTCGGGCCGTTGATCGTCGAAGAGCGTCAACCCACCGGTTTCAAGTACGAGCGGACCCTGAGCCTGAAGAGCTGGCACGTCGACGAAGAGGGCGCGTTCGTTGCCTTCAGCGTTCCCCGCGAAGCTGCACGTGGCGGGACGGCCGGCCGGCTGGCGACCATCAACGGCGTATCGCAGGCGGTGGTCGACCTCCCGGCCGGGCAGGTCACGCGGGTGCGTTTGCTCAACCTCGACAACACCCTGACCTATCGGATCAACATTCCCGGCGTCGAAGCGCAGATCTACGCGCTGGACGGCAACCCCATCGAGCCTCGACCACTGGGCAAGGAATACTGGCTGGGACCTGGCATGCGTATCTGCCTGGCGATCAAGGCACCGCCAGCCGGCGAAGAGCTCTCCCTGCGCAACGGGCCGGTACGTATCGGCACTTTCCGTTCGGTGGCCAACACTGATGCCCCGACCCAATGGCCACCGGCGCTGCCGGCCAATCCGATCTCCGAGCCGGACATTGCCAACGCCGAGAAACTCAACTTCAACTTCGAGTGGGTTGGCTCAGTCTCGGTGAACGTGGACAATGGCAAACCGCCGAGTCTGTGGCAGATCAACGGCAAGGCCTGGGACATCACCGACAGGACCTGCGCCGACCGCCCGATTGCCACGCTCAAGAAGGGCAAAAGCTACATTTTCGAATTGAAAAACATGACTCAGTATCAGCACCCGGTCCATTTGCACGGCATGAGCTTCAAGGTCATTTCCTCGAACCGCAAGACGATCATTCCGTACTTCACTGACACCTACCTGCTGGGTAAAAACGAGCGCGCCCGTGTCGCGCTGGTGGCGGATAATCCGGGTGTGTGGATGTTCCACTGCCATGTGATCGACCATATGGAAACCGGTCTGATGGCCGCCATCGAGGTCTCCTGATGCGCCAGATGCGTCAACCGAAAATCATTGATCGCAGCCGTGATCAGGACTTCATGCGCGAAGCCCTGGCCCTGGCCGCCGAAGGCGCCGCGCTGGGTGAAGTGCCAGTGGGCGCGGTGCTGGTGCAGGATGGTGAAATCATCGGTCGCGGCTTCAATTGCCCGATCAGCGGCAGCGACCCCAGCGCACACGCCGAGATGGTCGCGATCCGTGCTGCAGCGCAGGCTGCGAGCAATTACCGTCTGCCGGGCAGCACGCTGTACGTGACGCTGGAGCCGTGCAGCATGTGCGCCGGTTTGATCGTGCATTCGCGGATTGCGCGGGTGGTGTATGGGGCGCTGGAGCCCAAGGCGGGGATTGTGCAAAGCCAGGGGCAGTTCTTCAGCCAGGACTTTCTCAACCATCGGGTGTTGTTCGAAGGTGGGGTCCTGGCCGAAGAATGCGGCACGGTCCTGAGCGAGTTTTTCAAGGCGCGCAGGGCGAAACCGGCGGACTAACTCAGGAATGCACTCTTTAAAACAGCGAGGATCGAGTGTGGGAGCGGGCTTGCTCGCGATGCAGGCACCGCGGTGTATCTGAACGACCGCAGTGATGCTATCGCGAGCAAGCGAACGTCGCCCGGCCCTTCCCACATTAGATCTCCATAATTCCTATTTGCGGGCCACAATCACCGCACGCATCGGCGCTGGAAGACCTTCAATGGTTTTGCTGTGATCATCGGGATCAAGGAAGTCACTCAGCGACTGGTACTTCATCCACTCAGTCCCGCGTTGTTCCTCGACACTGGTCACACTGACATCCACGCAGCGCACATCGCTGAACCCGGCGCGGCGCAGCCATAGCATCAGTGCCGGCACCGACGGCAGGAACCAGACATTGCGCATCTGCGCGTAGCGGTCTTCCGGTACCAGCACTTGATGAACATCGCCTTCCACCACCAAGGTCTCCAGCACCAGCTCACCACCTTTTACCAGGCAATCCTTGAGCGCCAGCAAATGCTCGATCGGCGAGCGCCGGTGGTAGAACACCCCCATGGAAAACACCATGTCGAAGCCTTCCAGATTCGCTGGCAGGTCTTCAAAGGGAAACGGCAGATGCCACGCCGACGGTTCTGACAGATAACGCTGTACCGCTTGAAACTGACAGAAGAACAGCCAGTTCGGATCGACGCCGATCACGCTGTCGGCGCCGGCGCCGAGCATGCGCCACATGTAGTAGCCGTTGCCGCAGCCGACATCCAGCACCCGTTTGCCCTTGAGGTCCAGATGCGGGGCGACCCGTGACCATTTCCAGTCAGAGCGCCATTCTGTGTCGACGTGTACACCGAACAGGTCGAACGGCCCCTTGCGCCACGGGCACAGGCCCATCAGCGCGGTGCGCATCTGCGCGCGGGTTTCGTCGTCGCAGTCGGTGTCGAGGGTCAAGCCGTCCCGCAAGTCGACCTGGCTCGGCATAATCTTCGGCAGGGCATCCAGCGCACTTTGCCAGCGCTCCAGGTCGCCGTGACCCTTTTGCATTTTGGTGTCCAGTTGCGCTTGCAGGCCGTTGGCCCATTCGGCCAACGGGGTGCCGGCCAGACGGCGGGCGAGGGGAGACAGATCAATCATGGCAAGGCAATCAACGAGGCAAAGTTAAGACACTGGAACCACGGCACGACTTTCGAGAACCCGGCCGCCAGCAGGCGTTCGCGGTGTTCTTCGAGGCTGTCGGGTTTCATTACGTTTTCAATGGCACTGCGTTTCTGGGCAATTTCCAGTTCGCTGTAGCCGTTGGCGCGTTTGAAGGCGATATGCAGGTCGGTGAGCAGCGCATGCTCCTGGGCGTCAACGAAGCGCAGCTTCTCCGAGAGAATCAGCGCGCCGCCCGGCAACAAGGACTGGCGAATACGGCTCAGCAGCGCCAGGCGCTGTTCAGGGGCAATGAATTGCAGAGTGAAGTTCAGCGCCACCACCGAGGCCGGTTGGAACTGCAGCGCGAGGATATCGCCCTCGATCACTTCTACCGGCAGCAGCTCCTGGAACATCGAGTCCTGCCCGTTCAGGTATTCGCGGCAGCGCTCGACCATCGCCGCCGAGTTATCCACTGCGATCACCCGGCAACCGTCGGTGCGCACGTGACGGCGCAAGGCTTGGGTCACTGCACCGAGGGAGGAACCCAGGTCGTACAGTATGCTGTTGGGCTGGGCGAACTGTGCTGCCAGCACGCCCAGGTTCTCGACAATGGTCGGATAACCCGGCACAGAACGCTTGATCATGTCCGGGAACACCCGCACCACGTCCTCATTGAAGGCGAAGTCCGGCACCTGAGGCAGGGGCTGGGCGAAAAGGCGATCGGATTCTTTGCTCACGGCGGTTCCAGCGGTGTAGGTGGAAAAGGCCGGCATTTTAGCCGGGTTAACGAGGGGATGCGCGTTCTGTCTGATAAAGCGCGGGGTTCACACAATGATCGTTCCCACGTCCCCACGCTGATCGTTCCCACGCTCTGCGTGGGAATGCCTCACTGGACGCTCCGCGTCCGCTCTTGTGACGCGCAGCGTCACGGGCTGCATTCCCACGCGGGAGCGTGGGAACGATCTATCTAAACCTGCTCGTGGCGAGGCTGCGCAAACGCCGACGCCGCAATCCCCCATTGCCCCAGCCAGTAACTGAGGATGATCAGGTACGGCGCGGCCTCGAAGGCCACCACAAAGCGGCTGATGCCAATCACACTGTCGGAGAACACAAACGCCACGGCACCGCCGGCCGCGAGCAAAGCCGAACGCTTGGGCGCCGTGCTGCCCAAGCGTGCCAGCGCCCTCCAGAGCATGGCGCTGATGGCCAGGCCGTAAACAATCACCGGAATCAGCAACGGGCCAAGGCCATGGGATATCAGGACTCCCAGCAACAGCGCCCCGACACCGAAAGCCAGTAACAGCGGCAACAGCGCCAGCCGACGGCAGTCACTCAAATACGCTTTCAGATAGACCAGGTGCGCGATCAAAAATGCTGCGAGGCCGAATACAAACAAGTCTGCCGGCCATGCCAGCAGCACATCGCCGAGTAGGGAAAACAGCAGGCCCAGGCTGATCCAGCGTCGATAGTCGCGCGGTGGTGCATCGTGCAACCAGCCGAGCAACGCCAGCACCGGCAACGGCTTGACCACCAGGCACAGCAGTTCGGCATGAACGCTCAGCCCGTAGATGAATGTCACCGTGCCCATCAGTGCAAGAATCAGCCAGCCCATGATCAGTTAACCAAAATCGGGCAGTCGAAGGTTTCCACCGCCGGCACCTCCGGCGCCCATGGCTGTGAATAAGTCAGACGCAAGCGTCCGTTACCGGCCGCGAAGCTCTGAAAACGCCAGGTCGACTGCCCGCCGCTGCCTACCAGCCCTGTGTCTTGCGGGTTGCTATAGACCTCGGGGCTGAGGCTGCGCAGCACGCCCCCAGCCGAGTCCTGAATCGCCCAGCGATAGCCAGTGGTCGGATTGCTCGGCAGGGTCAGGATCAGGTTCTGCCCGGTCTTCAACTGCACAGGGCACTCGCTCTGTTTATCCACACTGACATTCTGCCTGGGTTGACTGGCGCAGGCGGCGAGCAGGGCGAGGCTGAGGGGGAGCAGCAGGCGGGTGGGGGACATGGGTCAGAAAACTCCGGTCATACACGACGAACGGCGAGCATAACCGAAGATAAGACAAAGTGTGACGAGCGGGACGGGCGACGGTTCATCATCGGCAGTTATGACGTCATCGCGAGCAAGCTCGCTCCTACAGGGTTAATGCAATCCATGTAGGAGCGAGCTTGCTCGCGATAGCGTCAGCCTAGGCACCGCAGCTCTATCAGAACAACACCTTCGCCACATCCGCAAAGCGCTTGGCAAAGTGCACGGTAATCCCTTCCTTCAGATATTCCGGCAGCTCTTCGAAGTTTCCGCGGTTGGGCTCCGGCAGGATCAGTTCGTGGATCTTCTGTCGTCGTGCGGCGATGACTTTCTCGCGCACGCCGCCGATCGGCAGTACATGGCCGGTCAGGGTCAGTTCGCCGGTCATGGCCACACCTTTTTTCGGTGGCTGGTTGCGTGCCAGTGACAGCAGTGCGCTGGCCATGGTTACCCCGGCGCTTGGGCCGTCTTTCGGTGTGGCACCTTCGGGTACATGCAGATGGACAAAGGCTTCGTCGAAGAACTTCGCATCACCGCCGAACTGCTTGAGGTGGGAGCTGATGTAGCTATAGGCGATCTCGGCTGACTCCTTCATCACGTCACCCAGTTGCCCGGTGAGTTTGAAGCCGCGATTAAGCGTGTGAATCCGCGTTGCTTCAATCGGCAGGGTCGCGCCGCCCATGCTGGTCCACGCCAGCCCGGTGATCACCCCGGTGCCACTGAGCACTTGCTCATTGCGAAACACCGGCATGCCGAGGGAGGCTTCCAGGTCCTTGTTGCCGATCTTGATCAGCGCATTCGGATCGTCGATCAGCTTCATCACCGATTTGCGCACCAGTTTGCCCAGTTGCTTTTCCAACTGTCGCACCCCGGCCTCGCGTGCATAACCGTCGATCACCGCGCGCAGGGCGCCGTCGCTGATGGACAGACTGCCTTTGGATACACCGGCCTTTTCCAGCTGTTTTGGCCACAGGTGGCGCTTGGCGATGGCGATCTTTTCTTCGGTGATATAGCCCGACAGGCGGATCACTTCCATGCGGTCAAGCAGCGGGCCGGGAATCGAATCCAGGGTGTTGGCCGTGCAGACGAACAGTACTTTCGACAGGTCCAGACGCAGGTCCAGGTAGTGGTCGAGAAACTCTACGTTCTGTTCCGGATCGAGGGTTTCCAGCAGTGCCGAGGCCGGGTCGCCCTGGTAGCTCTGGCCCATCTTGTCGATCTCGTCGAGCATGATCACCGGGTTCATCACTTCGACTTCTTTAAGTGCCTGCACCAGCTTGCCCGGCAGGGCGCCGATGTAGGTCCGGCGGTGGCCTTTGATCTCCGCCTCATCGCGCATGCCGCCGACACTGAAGCGATAGAACGGCCGCCCGAGGGATTCGGCGATGGATTTGCCGACGCTGGTCTTGCCCACACCCGGCGGCCCCACCAGCAGCACGATGGAACCGCTGATCTCGCCTTTGTAGGCGCCCACCGCGAGGAATTCGAGGATCCGGGTCTTGATGTCGCCGAGCCCGGCGTGGTGTTGATCGAGCACTTTGCGTGCGTATTTGAGGTCGAGTTTGTCCTCGCCATACACGCCCCACGGCACTGCGGTTGCCCACTCCAGATAGTTGCGGGTCACTGCGTATTCCGGCGAGCCGGTTTCGAGGATCGACAGCTTGCTCATTTCCTCTTCGACACGCTTTTGCGCTTGAGGCGGCAGGACTTTGCCCACCAGCCGCTGCTCGAATTGTTCAATATCGGCGCTGCGGTCGTCCTTCGTAAGACCTAGCTCCTGCTGGATGACCTTGAGCTGTTCCTTGAGGAAAAACTCACGTTGGTGCTCGCCGATCTTGCGGTTCACTTCGGCAGAGATTTCTTTCTGCAACCGCGCGACTTCGACTTCCTTGCGCAGCATCGGCAAGACTTTTTCCATGCGCTTGAGCATCGGCACGCAGTCGAGCACTTCTTGCAGCTCGTTGCCGGTGGCCGAGGTCAGTGCCGCGGCGAAGTCGGTCAACGGTGACGGATCGTTGGGGCTAAAGCGGTTGAGGTAGTTCTTCAACTCTTCGCTGTACAGCGGGTTGAGCGGCAGCAGTTCCTTGATCGCGTTGATCAGCGCCATGCCGTAAGCCTTGACCTCGTCGGTCGGATCGCTCGGTTGGTGCGGGTATTCGACTTCCACCAGATACGGTGGGCGATGGTGTTTGAGCCAGGTGCGAATGCGCACGCGAGTCAGGCCTTGGGCGACGAATTGCAGTTTGCCGCCCTCGCGGCTGGCGTGATGGACCTTCACCAGGGTGCCGTAGAGCGGCAGGCTCGAGGTGTCGAAATGCCGAGGATCTTCCTGGGGGGTGTCCATGTAGAACAGGGCCAGGGAGTGATGATCGGATTTGCTGACCAGGTCCAGGGTTTCGGCCCAGGGCTCTTCGTTGACGATCACCGGCAACACTTGCGCGGGGAAGAACGGCCGATTATGGATCGGGATGATGTAGACCTTGTCCGGCAGATTCTGCCCGGGGAGGGCCAGACCGGTGCCCGTGGCGTGGTGTTCGGCGTTTTCTGGATCGGCGTAGTCGCTCGGGTTTTCCGGGAATTCTTGCTGGTCGCTCATGGGGGCACCTGCACAATTGGGTATGGAAGATAGATGGGGCAGGTGAGCGGTGGTTTCAATGGGGAGCGGTTGTTGGCAGGTATTTCATGCAAGGCTGCAGGTGGCAGACAGGTTCACCGCAGGCCGTGATCTTTAGCCATCGCCCGGAAAAAAGGCGGCCACTTCTCGGTAGCCGCCCTTCCTTTACTGCCGCCAAGGCTTAATCCGGCAGTTTGAACGCCAGGACGTAGTCGCCCTGTTTGGTGCCCAGCGAGCCGTGACCGCCAGCCATGACCAGCACGTATTGCTTGCCATCTTTACCGGTGTAGGTCATCGGGGTGGTTTGGGCACCTGCTGGCAGGCGACCTTCCCACAGCTGCTTGCCGTTTTTAACGTCGTAGGCACGCAGGTACTGGTCGAGGGTGCCGCTGAGGAAGGCAACGCCTCCTGCGGTGGTGAAGGTCCCGCCCAGACTTGGCACGCCCATGCTCAGAGGGATCGGAATCGGCGAGCTGTCACGTACGGTGCCGTTTTTGTGTTTCCAGATGGTTTTTTGCGTGGTCAAGTCCACTGCGGCCACATAACCCCAGGCCGGAGCCTGACAAGGCAAGCCCATCGGTGACAGCAACGCTTCGAGGATCACGCCATATGGCGCGCCTTTATTCGGCTGGACGCCTTGGGTTTCGCTTTTGCGTGGGCCTTGGGCGGCGATTTGCGCAGCCGGGATCAACCTGGATTTGAACGCCATGTAGCTAGGGTTCACGAAGGCGATTTGCCGCACCGGGTCGATAGACAAACCGCCCCAGTCGAACACACCGAAGTTGCCGGGATAGATGACCGAACCTTGCAGCGATGGCGGGGTGAACGGGCCGTCATAACGCATGGATTTGAAAGTGATCCGGCAGAGCATCTGATCGAATGGCGTCACGCCCCACATATCGCGCTCTTTGAGGGGCGGCGGCATGAAGTTCAGGTCGGACCTGGGCTGAGTCGGGGAGGTATGGTCGCTAGCTACCGCGCCTTGCGGAACCGGCACTTCATTGATCGGGACAATTGGTCTGCCGGTGCTGCGATCCAGCACGTAGATGCTGCCTTGCTTGGTCGACGCGAGGACCGCCTTTTTTACACCGTCAGTGGTTTTCATGTCCACGAGCGTAGGTTGACCACCGACGTCCATGTCCCACAGGTCATGGTGAGTGAACTGGAAGGTCCAGCGTACGTGGCCGGTGTCGATGTCGAGTGCGGTCAGGCCCGCGCTGTATTTTTCCGATTCAGGGGTGCGACCACCGCCCCACTGGTCAGGTGTCTGGTTGCCCATCGGCAGGTAAAGCATGCCGAGTTTTTCGTCGACGCTGAACATGGACCACATGTTCGGTGAGTTGCGGGTGTAGGTCTGGCCTTCAATAATCGGGGTGGTGTTTTCCGGATTGCCGCTGTCCCAGTTCCACACCAGGCGACCGGTGTGCACGTCGAACGCGCGGATCACGCCGCTTGGCTCATCGGTGGAGACGTTGTCGGTGACGTGGCCGCCAATGACCACCAGGTTCTTGGTCACCGCCGGTGGCGAGGTGGAGTAGTAGCCGCCAGGGGCGAAGGTGCCGATGTTGGCGCGCAGGTCGACTTGACCCTTGTCGCCGAAGTCTTCGCACATCTTGCCGGTGTCGGCGTTCAGGGCGATCAGACGCGTGTCGGCGGTCGGCAGGAATATGCGACGCGGGCACACGTTGGCGACAATCGCAGCGACTGGAATGGCAGTTGGCGTTGCAGCTGGCTTCCTGGTCGCTGGCTTGGTAGCTGGCTTGGCCGGGATTTTCTTAGTGGCAGTGGCGGCGTAGGCCGCGTCATCGTGGTATGACACGCCACGGCAGGTCATGTGTGCCCAACCTTTGAAATTCGCCGCATTCTGCGTGCTCAACTTCGGATCGAAGCGCCAGATTTCCTTGCCGGTGTCCGGGTCCAGCGCGATCACCCGGCTGTGGGGCGTGCAGACATAGAGCATGCCGTTGACTTTCAGCGGGGTGTTTTCGGCGGTGGTTTCACCTGGATCGCCAGGCCCTGGAAGGTCACCGGTGCGATAGGTCCAGGCCGGCACCAGCTTACTGACGTTTTGCACAGTGATCTGCGTCAGCGGCGAGTAACGGTCGCCATGAGCGCTGCGACCATAGGAATTCCAGTCACCGTCGGGCATGGCCGGGGCGGTGTTGGTCATGCCGGGTACTGCATCGCGCGCCAGCTGGCCCTTGATTTCACCTGGGTTGGTGTACTGGCTGGCCAGCGCCGTAGCGCCGGCGAGGACCACGGCCATGCTCAGCGCGCTGGTACCCATCGTCGCGTTTTGGCCGCTCTGCAACGGACGGCGCAACCACGGCAGCAGCAGAACGATACCGAAGGCAAACAACAGCGCCAGACGTGGCACCAGTTGCCACCAGTCCAGGCCGACTTCCCACAATGCCCACACCGTACTGGCGAACAGCACCAGTGCGTACAGGCTCAGAGCGGCACGGCGTGCAGCGAGCAGCAAAAAACCGGTCACGACCAGGCCGATACCGGCCAGCAGGTAATACAGCGAGCCGCCGAGCATGCTCAGCTTGATCCCTCCGGCCAACAAGGCCAAGCCCATTAGCAGCAGCAGGATACCGAGCAGGCTCGGCGGCAGGCGGCTTGGACTGAAAGGACCGTCAGTGCTCATTGTGTGGTTCTCCGTGACGTTAAGGGTATTCCCACGCATGTTTACTGTAGATGAGGATCAGGCGCGGGCCTGGTTGATGAGCTGCTGCACACCCAGCCAGACCCCGTGTTTACTCGAACTGCTGCGATAGGCTTGGCCATTCAACGCAGCAGGCTGGTCGTTGCGGTCTTTATAAACGTCAGTGGCCTTGGCATTACCGTAGTAGTAACCCGCGCGATATTCCCCGGCAGGCCGTTGAACGTTGGTGTCCAGACCTGCTCTATCGGCAGGATCGCCCCCTGGACGCGGCTGCCTTTGAACTTGAGACCGTTGCCGCGATCAACATACGACGGGTTTTGTTCGTAGGCCCCCGACCTGCGCATAGGGTTCGGGCGCCGATCTTTTCCATTTCACCTACAGTTCACTTTCTAGCGCATAGAGCCCTTCCACCCGACGATGCCCTCGGCTAAGGTGCGCGGCTTCCTTTTCTTTCTTCGTTCAAAGGCCTGGCATGACTGCACCGAACAACAACCCGCTGCACGGCGTGACCCTGGAACAGATTCTCACCGCACTGGTTGAACACTACGGATGGTCGGGGCTGGCCGAGCGCATTGATATTCGCTGCTTCAAGAGCGATCCGAGCATCAAATCGAGCCTGACCTTCCTGCGCAAAACTCCATGGGCGCGTGAGAAAGTTGAAGCCTTGTACGTAAAATTGCAGCGCACAAAACGCCCAATCTAGGGAAAATGGATGCACAACGGACAATCTCAGCCTTCACGCCGGATGCGTGGTTTTATAGCGGTTGCCGCAGTGTTGGGCTGGTCGGGACTAGCCATTCAGCAGTATCTGATCCTTTACTCTCGCTGGACGGCTGAAGCCAGCCTGCTGGGCGGGCTGGTGAACTTCTTCAGTTTCTTTACAGTACTCAACAACACGCTGGTCGCAGTGGTGCTGACCTACGCGCTGAGTAGGCGAGTGTCGAAGGGACGGGATTTCTTTCTTCAGCCGTGGGTCAGCAGCGGGATCGCGGTAAGCATTGCGGTGGTCAATCTGGCTTACAGCCTGTTGCTGCGCCATCTCTGGCATCCGCAAGGCTGGCAACTGCTGGCTGACGAGTTGCTGCATGACGTGATGCCCTTGTTGTTCATCCTGTATTGGTGGTGGTGTGTACCGAAAGGGACATTGCGTCTCAAGCACATCGCAGGGTGGGCGATCTACCCGCTGGTGTATTTCGCCTACGCCCTGCTGCGCGGGCATTCGCTGGGGTTGTACCAATATCCCTTTATCGATGTTGACCGGTTGGGTTACCCACAGGTGTTCATCAATGCCGGTGGGATATGGATGGGGTTTGTGCTGGTTTCGCTGGTGCTGGTTGGGGTGGATCGGTGGCGGGGGAGACGTTAAGCGATGCAAGTCCTGTAGCAGCTACCGAAGGCTGTGTTCGCTTCGCAGTCGCGTTCGAGCGCAGCAGTCGTTAAAAACCATGCTGCGTTTCGACGTGAAGATTGAGTCGTCTGGATTACGACCACTTCGTGGCCGAACGCAGCCTGGCGGCAGTTGCTACAACAGATCCTTTCGGAGTCACTCTTCGTCACTGCCCTCCAATCGCCAATACCCGACGGCCTTGACGAACGCTTCATTGAGCCGGTGTTCATCGAGCAGCACCCGGCGAATCTGTCGGGACACCTTGGTTTCAGTCGCCACCCAGGCATAGAGCTCGCCGGTCGGCATTTGCAGTTGCTGCACGGTGCTCAACAGATCCTGTTGACCGCCCTGGCGCAGCACCCAGATCACCTCGACCTGCGCGGCGCTGTCCAGTGTTTGCTGTTCGGCAGCGTTTTCCACTTCAACGACCACCAGCGCGCGACGATTGGCACTCAGGCCTTCAAGGCGGCGGGCGATGGCGGGCAGGGCGGTTTCGTCGCCGATCAGCAGATAGCTGTCGAAGATGTCCGGTACAACCATCGAACCGCGCGGCCCGCCGATATGCAGGTACTGGCCGGGCTTGGCCTGCTCGGCCCAGGTCGACGCAGGGCCGTCGCCGTGCAGGACAAAGTCGATGTCCAGTTCAAGGGTTTCCAGGTCATAGCGTCGTGGCGTGTAGTCGCGCATGGCAGGCATTGGGCCGCCATCTTTGCCAGCGCCGAGCACCAGGGTTTCCAGCGCTGCCTGTTCGGCGGCCGTCTGGGGGAATAGCAGCTTTACATGATCATCGGTGCCCAGGCTGACAAACCCGGCCAGCTGCGGCCCACCCAGCGTGATCCGGCGCATGCGTGGCGTCAGGTCGACTACTCGCAGCACTTCCAGGCGACGACGTTTGATCTCATGGCTGACACGGTGAATCGTTTGCACATTAATCGTTTGCACATTAACTGCAGTCATTCGGCTTTCTCCGGTGCAGATTGAACGGCCGGGCCGTCGACGATGGCCTTGGCGGTGTTGTTCAGCAGATCGCGAACACGCAGGATTTCTTCCGGGCTCCAGCGCCCGTGATGCATATGCAGGGCATGGCGCAGGTTGTGCACGGCTTCGTGGATCTCCGCCGGACGGTCATGCCCGCGCAATGAGCGCTTGCTGACATCAATGCGCATGCGCACGCCATCCAGGGCAATCGCTTGCTCGCTTAAAGAAAGACGACCGGCGTCGGTCACGCTGTAGCGTTTTTTCCCGCCTTCGGCGTCACCCAGAATCAGTTCGCTTTCTTCCAGGAAGGTCAGCGTCGGGTAAATCACGCCCGGGCTTGGGCTGTAGGCGCCCTCGAACATGCCTTCGATCTGGCGGATCAGATCGTAGCCGTGGCACGGCTGTTCGGCGATCAGCGCCAGCAACAATAATTTCAGATCACCGGGGGCGAAGACCCGCGGCCCACGGCTACCGCGTAAACGCCCGGGGGCGAAGCCGTCGCGGCCGTCAACATGCTCTCGATGGGGATGATGCTCTCTCATTTTCCCGTTCTCTCTTCGGACTTAGATACAACTTAAGATATATCTTATAGAGAAAGCAAGAAGACAAGACCGGTGGTGTTTTTTGAGTGCATGTGAGGCGGCGTGGGGCTCTTCTTCTGACTGAGGGATCTCGACAGACTTGCGCGCAAAACCTGTGGGCCCTCGATCGGGTACTTCATTGGTCGGATTCACGAATTGCTCGGGGGGCCATATTGCTTGGGCGAGGCATCGATTGCAGCCGCTT
Organism: Pseudomonas sp. GW821-FHT02H09; assembly: GCF_059421425.1. Lineage (NCBI taxonomy): Bacteria > Pseudomonadati > Pseudomonadota > Gammaproteobacteria > Pseudomonadales > Pseudomonadaceae > Pseudomonas > Pseudomonas sp. GW821-FHT02H09. The sequence goes on along the minus strand of NZ_JBWKVA010000006.1, from coordinate 50,391 downwards.
GGCTGTTTCAGAGTTCAGGGCGAGGCTGGAGTAAAACTGCCGTTCACCGTTGCAGCGATGCGGCGTTTACGAGGCGATACGGTCGATCAGCAAGATCCGCGCCGGCTGATGTTGTGTTTTTCACGCGCAAGGTTGGGGCCGGATCAACCCGGCCTCAACGTCCTGCCACCGTTCCTTTGCATAACGTGTTGCCACCTGGCAGCAGGTAAGGCGTGAGAATCGGCGCCATACCTTTGAGCACTTGCACTGGCAACGCGGAGGTGAATTTGTAGGCTTGGGCCGAGGCGCCCGGAACGAACGCGGTCAACGTGCCAAAGTGATGCTCACCGATGTAGAACACAAAGGTCGCGGTGCGGTTGATCGACTTGGAGCTCAGAACTCGCCCACCGGGGCCGAAGGCTTCAATGCGGTTGTCGCCAGTGCCGGTCTTGCCACCCATGGCCAGTGGTGTGCCATTAGGCAGTTTGAAAGTGCCGGCGACCCGTTTCGCGGTGCCGGCATCCACCACTTGCGACAACACTTCGCGCATCGCCGTCGCCACTTCCGAAGGCATCACGCGCTTACCTTTGTCCGGGTCATTGATCAGCCAGGTTTCGTAGGGCGTGCCGGCGGCAAAGTGCAGGCTGTCGATGCGCAGGGTCGGCATACGCACGCCATCGTTGAGGATGGTGCCGATCAGTTCTGCCAGAGCCGCCGGGCGATCGCCGGAGCTGCCGATGGCCGTGGCCAGTGACGGTACCAGGTGATCGAATGGGTAGCCGACTTTCTGCCAGCGCTGATGGATATCGAGGAACGCCTCTATCTCCAGCATGGTGCGGATCCGACTGTCGCGAGCGCTCTTGTGTTTGCTCTTGAACAGCCAGCTATAGACTTCCTGACGTTCGAATTCACTGGCCTTCACGATCTGGCTGAACTTGGCGTCAGGGTTGTTCAGCAAATACCCCATCAGCCACAAGTCCAGAGGGTGAACTTTGGCAATGAAGCCCTGATCCGGCAGGTCATAGGTACCGGGGCCGTAGCTTCGATAGAGCTTTTCCAGGCGCTCGTCAGTGAGTTTCTCGGTGACCTTTTTGTCTTTGTCGATGCTCTTGGCGGTTTTCAAATGCGAGCGCACGAAGCGGTTGAAGCTCTCCTGACTGGCCTCCGGCAGCAGGTAGCGGTGTACCGCTGCGAGGCGGATCGGTGTCGGGTGCATGCCGTCCAGGAAGGTCTCGAGGCGGGCCTGGGTGTCCTTTTTCTGGTATTTCTTCCAGAAGCGCAACAGGAACGCAGTGCCCTCGCGGTCGGCGAATTGGGCCAGATACTCCTGACGCCGTGGGTCACCGTCGTCCTTGAGCAATAGGGCGCTGCTATTGGGGCTCGAGTAGGTGCTGTAGCGCACCAGGTCGCGCATCAAGCGAATGAACGGCAGGTTGATCGACTCGCGTATGGCATCGCGCAGGGTCGGGCTGCGACCGTTGTCTTCGCTGCGGAAGTTGTGGAACGTGTGTAGCCCGCCGCCGGTGAAAAAGGCCTCGCCGGGGCTCGCCGAGTATGTGCGATCGAGGGCCGCGGAGAGCATTTTTGGCAGGCTGCGGTCGGTGTTCTGGATCATGTAGTCGACAGCCCAGCGGGTGATCCGGTCCTGGTCGGCGACTTCGGTATTTTTCAGCTCTGCCGGGGTTTTCTCTCCATAACGGTCGTGCAGTTCGGAGATGATTTGCAGGTAAGTGGTCAGTACCCGCAGCTTGGCGGTGGAGCCCAGCTCCAGCTTGCTGCCTTCGTTGATATCGAACGGCTGATCGGTGCTGTCGGTCTGTACCCGGACCCGCGAACCGTCGGGGGTGCGTTCGAACAGGGTGAAGCTGTAGCGCACTTGCGTGGTGCTGGTGGGCGTCAGCAGGTGTTCGCCAAACAGGCCCAGTTGTGCGGCGTACGCCGGGTCGGCCAGATGCTTGAGGTACGCGGTGGCCTTGGTTTGCAGTTCGTTCTGCAAGGTGCTCGTGGCGGACAGGTCAAGGCGGTCCAGGTCATACAACGGACGGTTGAGCATGGCCGCCAGACGACTGCGGGCAACGCTGATGCCCTTGTTGGATTCAATCGGCTGGATGGTCGGTTGTGTCTGCCAGTCGCGGTAAGTCACCTTGCTGGCCAGGGCTGCGGCCGACAACTGATCATCTATCACGCCGTTTTGCGCGAGCAGGCGGATATGGCTGTCGGTGAGGTCCGCCAGTTCATTGCGACCCTTGGCCAAGTAATGCGAAGGTCGGCGCTGGGCGATCATCAGCGACAATACCTCACGCAAGGCCAGACCTTTTTTCGCCAGACTCTTCGGATCGCTCGCGTTGCTGGCCAGGTCCTGGTTGACCTGATTGAAGTCCGCGCCATACCAGACCCGCAGGCCCTCGGCCATGCCATGCACTTCACCATGGCCAGGCACCGCTGACAGCGGCACGCTGTTGAGGTAGTCGCGGACGATGTTTTGCCGTGCCTCAAGAGTTTGCGGGCCATCCTGATAGGCGCGCACGCTGGCGGAGATCATTTGCCGGATTTTCTCGCTGCCGGAAACGGTCAGACCGTCCGGAGAGTGCCGATACTTCTCGAGTTGCGTGGCCAGAGTACTGCCGCCAGCAGTCTGGCCGGGTAAATGAAGCAGTTTCGCCACTTGTGACCACGCCGCTTTGCCAAAACGCGGCCAGTCCACCGCCGGGTTGGCCAATGGCTGTTGGGGATCGAGCAGATCGCGGTTTTCGATAAACAGCAGGCTGTTTATCACCAGCGGTGGAATCGCCGAAAAGCTTGAATAGAGCTGCTGCGGATAGTTGTACTGGTACAGCGGCGCAGCGCGGCAATCGGTTATCGACAGCCCGGCCTGGATTTTCTCCGTATACGGCACAAAGAAGCCTTTTTCGCTGTAACCGAATAACGCCGGGGAAAAACGGGTCTGCGACTGGATCATATAGTTGCGCTTGAGCAGCCGCGGCAGGAATTCACCCAGGGAGCTGTAGCCCAGGCGTTTGTCGAACGGGCCGGCGCCCGGATAGAAAATCGAATCGCTGGCGCCGGGCTCGATGGAGTAACTCAGCGACGAGGCGAATTTGCTGAACTCGCGCGCCTGCACTTTCGAGGTTCGCATCTCCTTGGTGGCGGCGAAGCCCAGAACAATCAAGGTAATCAGCAGTAACAACCAGAACAGCCGCCACCAGTGCCGGCGGCGACGAGGTCTTTTCTGTATAGGCGCTTCATCCACGCGGTCAGTTGGCTCCATAGTTTTACTCGAATCGGATTGCCACAAAGCGCCCATAGTCGACTGATCCATTCACGCAGATTTATCGGACTTGCTTGAAGCTTAGACGGTGGTTGGAACTGGTGAAAAATATGTGAAGGAGAATGTGTTTTGAGACGACCACTCACCACAGGGGGGAGCACTTGGCTTGATAGGTCATGCCCCTGGAAGCATCTGAATAGAGCCATCGCTCAGGTAAATACGGCGTAGGTAGGGGGCATTGCGATGCACCATTTCTGTGCAATACTCGATGCCGTTTTGCAGACGCGATGAGGCCCGAAACCCAGGTAATGCCCCCTCCGTTCAAGCGGCTTATACCGCGAGTTCTCGCTGAATCCAGTCGTTTATATAGTGAAAAGCCCTGATAAGAGCTTTTTATACTGCACGCCCGCTGATCTTGCAGGATTTGCCCTGCAAGACGTGCCAACCCACGAAGTTGGCCCGGTATCAGGAAGTACAGGCTTATCGGTCGGTATTTCGAATACCAGTGGTTCATATCCAATAACAAGACGAGGTTGTACCCATGCCAGTTGGCAATCATCTGCCCCACGGCGAGACCGCTCAGGGCGGCCCGCTCAAACGCGAACTCGGTGAACGGCATATTCGCTTGATGGCGCTTGGCGCCTGTATCGGTGTCGGTTTGTTCCTGGGTTCGGCCAAGGCTATCGAAATGGCCGGCCCGGCGATCATGCTGTCCTACATCATCGGCGGCCTGGCGATTCTGGTGATCATGCGCGCCCTCGGTGAGATGGCCGTGCATAACCCGGTAGCCGGCTCTTTCAGCCGCTACGCTCAAGACTACCTTGGCCCGTTGGCGGGTTTTCTCACTGGCTGGAATTACTGGTTCCTGTGGCTGGTGACCTGCGTCGCGGAAATCACAGCGGTCGCCGTTTACATGGGCATCTGGTTCCCCGATGTGCCGCGCTGGATCTGGGCGTTGGCGGCGTTGGTGAGCATGGGCTCGATCAACCTGATCGCGGTCAAGGCCTTCGGTGAATTCGAGTTCTGGTTTGCCCTGATCAAAATCGTCACGATTATCGCGATGGTCGTCGGCGGCATCGGTGTGATTGCTTTCGGTTTCGGCAACGACGGCGTGGCGCTGGGGATTTCCAACTTGTGGAACCATGGCGGTTTCATGCCTAACGGCATCCAGGGTGTGTTGATGTCCCTGCAAATGGTGATGTTCGCCTACCTGGGCGTCGAGATGATCGGCCTGACCGCCGGTGAAGCGAAGAACCCGCAGAAGACTATTCCGAATGCAATCGGCTCGGTGTTCTGGCGCATCCTGCTGTTCTACGTCGGCGCGCTGTTGGTGATCCTGTCGATTTACCCGTGGAATGAAATCGGCACTCAAGGCAGCCCGTTTGTGATGACCTTTGAGCGTCTGGGGATCAAGACTGCTGCCGGTATCATCAACTTCGTGGTGATCACTGCGGCGCTGTCCTCCTGCAACGGCGGCATCTTCAGCACCGGTCGCATGCTCTACAGCCTGGCCCAGAATGGCCAGGCCCCGGCAGTCTTTGCCAAGACGAGCAACGGTGTGCCACGTCGCGCGTTGCTGCTGTCGATCGGTGCTTTGCTGCTGGGCGTGTTACTCAACTATCTGGTGCCTGAGAAGGTCTTCGTCTGGGTTACCGCGATTGCCACCTTCGGCGCAATCTGGACCTGGGTGATGATCCTGCTGGCACAGCTCAAGTTCCGTAAAGGCCTGAGCCCGGCTGAACGTGCGGGTCTCAAATACCGCATGTGGCTGTACCCGGTAAGTTCGTACCTGGCGCTGGCGTTCCTGGTGCTGGTGGTGGGCCTGATGGCTTACTTCCCGGATACTCGCATCGCCCTGTATGTCGGCCCGGCGTTTCTGGTGCTGCTGACGGTGCTGTTCTACGTGTTCAAGCTGCAACCGGCCAATGCGCTGCAGGGTGCGGTGCGTTCGGCGTCGTAATTGGTAGATTGAGAAAAGCAAAAGCCCCGGCCGAGTGATCGGGGCTTTTTGTTTTTCAAGATCTTTTGACGTTAAGCCGCTACGACCTGTACCGGGCGGTTCAAGCGCTTGTTCAAATCCAGCCACGCCGCCAGCACGGCCATCAATCCCACCCCCAGCACGGCGCTGAATACCTGCATCGCCAAGGTATCTCCGGCCAGGGCGTTGAGCATGTCCGCCAGCGGCGCGAGCAGCACGCCTAAACAAAATACCTCCAGCGAATAACGACCCATGCGGCAGCTTTGCTGCGCCAACCAGTTTTGTGTCCAGCCGCTGCTTGGCAACAGCTTTGCGGTGACGTAGGCGAGGGCCAGGAAGTGCAGCAGACGCGTCGGCGAAAGGTTGGTCTTGCTGATCGGGTAGAGCCATTCACCGAGCATTTTTGGCATGAAGGCGTCATGCACGGTCGGCCATTTCCACGAGAGTGCGATCAACCCTGTGATCAGCAGATAGATCGCCGCTGCGACAAACAACGGCTGGCGAGGCAAGGAACGGTTTTGCGGCATGGCTGGCCGCTGTCCGTGAATTGCCGTTGCACCACCGAGGATAAACAGCAGTTGCCAGGCCATCGGATTGAAGAACCACACGCCGCCGTCCGTAGCCGCCAGGTTCCACTGGAACCACGGCGCCAGCAGATACACTGCCACCGATAGCAGCACCACGTATTCAGCCTTGTGCAACAGCATTGGCAAAACCAGCGGCAAGCCGAGCAACAACAGGATGTACAGCGGCAGCGGGTCCATCAGGTTCGGTTTGAAGCGCAGCAACAGCTCATCGACCAATGCTTGCTGCGGATTGCTCAGGAAATACTGGAGACCCATTTCCTGCACCAGATCGCGGGTTTGCACATGGCTGTTGGCGAAAAATACGATGCCCATCAGCAGCGCCAGCAGGAAGATATGCACCACGTACAGCACCCAGGCGCGTCGCAGGATCTTCACACCGGCGATCAGATAACCATCGCGCTGGACGATCCTGCCGTAGGCCAGTACCGCTGCATAACCTGCCAGAAACACGAAGATTTCCGCCGCGTCGCTGAAACCGAAATTGCGCACGGTGAAATGGGCAAGCGGACTTTGCGGCACGTGATCCCAGAAAATGAAGATCAGCGCCAGGCCGCGAAAGAAATCTATGCGAGGGTCGCGTCCGTTAAGCATCACAGCGGGCTCTTGAGCGAATATTAAGCAAGGAGTGGCGGACAAAACAAAAGATTGCGTGCCGCACATCGGCGGCGCGCAGGGTGGCGTGGTTCGCCGGCAATTGCAAAGGATGGGTATTACTGGATGTCTCAGACGCAGGAACGCAGGGGGCTGTCAGTGATCTGTTAATTAAAACGAGTCGGTAGAATGGCGTTTTGTCCACTGGTCTAATTGCGGGTCTGAAAGTAGACAAGTGGGCACAGGGTGCCTAGCGTGGAGTACAGACCGCTCTTGTCTGAAAGCCGCAGCAGTGTTCGCAAAGAACGGTGCGTACGTCATATCTCCTGGAGCAGGAAGGTGTCGTTCGGTGAGTCGTGGATTGACCACTCAAGTCAATGGAACAGGTGCCAGCAGGTTAATCGGAAATAAACGCCATGGCCATGGATGTAAAGCCTGTGTTTCACGGCTTTTACAGATTCGTCTCAGTCGGTCTTCTTAATACGTTGATTCACTGGTCGACGTTTTTTGTTCTACACGCGCTCATGGGCTTTCGTCAGGCGCCAAGTAACCTCGCGGCCTTTTGTGTGGCAGTTTCATTTTCCTTTTATGCCAATGCGCGATACACCTTCAAACTAAAAGCCACTGCTTCGCGCTATCTGCTGTTTGTCGGGTTTATGGGCGTGTTGAGTCTTGGCGTGGGTTATGCGGGGGACCGATTACAGCTGCCGGGGTTGATCACCCTGGTTGTCTTTTCCGCCATCAGTCTGGTGTGCGGTTTCTTTTACTCGAAATTCTTCGTTTTCCAGGAGCGTGAGACGTGAAAGTTTCGCTGATCGTTCCAGTGTTCAATGAGGAACAGGCGATTAACCTGTTTTATAACGCTGTCCGCCAGCAATTGTCGCTCGATGAGTGCGAGGTCGAGATCGTTTTTGTAAACGACGGCAGTTCGGACCAGACCGCCGAGCAGGCCAAAGCCCTCGCGTTGGCCGATGACAATGTGTTGGTCATCAATTTCTCGCGCAACTTTGGCAAGGAGCCGGCGTTGTTTGCCGGGCTTGAGTACGCCACAGGGGACGCTGTGATTCCGATGGATGTCGATCTGCAGGACCCGATCAATGTAATTCCTCAGTTGATCCAGGAGTGGAAGAACGGGGCCGATGTGGTTCTCGCCAAACGTCATGGTCGCGCCGCCGACGGTTATCTGAAACGGCATAGCGCGGCACTGTTTTACCACCTGCTAAACAGGATCGCCTACACCAGGATCGAAGAAAACGTGGGTGATTTCCGGCTGATGGACCGCAAGGTCGTGAATGTGATCCGCACGCTTCCGGAACACCAGCTATTCATGAAGGGCGTCCTGTCGTGGGCGGGATTCAATACCGTGGTCATCGAGTATGAGCGGGCCGAGCGAGTGGCGGGAACGAGCAAGTTCAACGGTTGGAAACTGTGGAACCTGGCACTGGAGGGTATTACTTCTTTCAGTACTGTGCCGTTGCGGTTGTGGACTTATATCGGTACCGGGATTTCCTTGTTTGCGATCCTTTACGCGATTTATATGGTGCTGGATAAAATTTTCTTTGGTAACAGTGTGCCTGGCTACCCTTCGTTGATGACCGCTATTCTGTTTCTGGGCGGTGTGCAGCTTATTGGTATCGGCATACTCGGTGAGTATGTCGGCAGAATTTATATTGAAGCGAAGCATCGGCCCAGATACGTGGTGAAGGATGTCATAGGCGGCAAAAACAGGCCCGGGCTATAAAAAATCCAGTGAAGTTCAGGGCTGAGAAAGGAGCGCTGAAATGAGTGTGGTCAGTTTTTTGGACAAGAAACTGGATGGGCGTGAAGTACGGGTGTTTTTTTTGATCAGCGCTTTCATTTACATATTTCCTCTGGTTCTGACAGATTACTATTATATTGACGATAACTGGCGGTCATTGGCTGCCGGAACAGCCTGGGCAGGTCAGGGGCGGTTATGGGCTGATCTGTTTTACAATGCGTTGACGTTTTCGTCGGGCGCGCCAAATATTTTCCCATTACCACTTTTAATTGCAACGTTCGCAATGGCCCACGCCTTGACGAGCCTGACGATGCACTACTACAAAAAAATCACCGTTTCATGTTGCTTTGTGCTGTTACCCCTTTGGTATAACCCGTTTTTCCTGCAGAACCTGTCTTATCAATACGATGGACCTGCCATGACGTTAAGTCTGGTCGCCATTATTTATGCGATGACCTTTCGGGCGAAGTCTGCGGTGCTGCAAGTTGTGGTGCCCGGCATACTGATAGCAACGGGGATAGGGCTTTATCAGTTGAGTATTAATGTATTTCTGGGACTTTGCTGTGTCGAACTGATCAGGGCTGTCAATGACGAAGTGTCATGGGGTTCGTTATGTTCGTTGGTTAAGTGGAAAATTGCACAGTTGATGGTGGGCGGGGTTGTTTATTACGTGGTAGCTTATCCATTTATTATTCAGGAGCGCTTGCCACTGCTGGAATGGAGTATTAATGGATTTCTCCAGGTTGAAACCAGTCTCGGTGTCCTGGCAAACAAAGTTGCTCTGCTTTTTCATGGAGGGAATTTCTGGTTGCTTTGGGCTGTGCTGCTTTGTGCCGGAGCCGGGACAATACGGGTCGGGTTCACCATAGTTAAACGGAAAGAGAGTGTTCTGAAAAAAATAATACTGAGTTTGATCTGTCTCCTGACCCTGCCTGTTCTGCTGTTGCTTGTTCCGGGTGCCACGCTGGTTTTCAGGGATTTCAATGAGGGCGCAAGAACCTTGATGGGCTTTGCCGTATTGCTGGTGTTTTTGTTTTATTTGAGTCATCTGGTGCTGGAGGCTATTGATCCGCGACTGAGCGTTCTACTGGCGGTACCTCTGCTAAGCATGCTTTCTCTGTCCTATGCGTATGGACGCGTTCTGAATGTGCAGAAAGAATTCGCCACCAGTGCACTGTTTTCGCTTGAGCATGACATCGCGTCCAATCAGCGCCTGCGAGAAGCCAAGCGAATATATATGTCGGTTAATTATTCCGATCACTGGCTGTCGGGTGCGACAGGCTCTTTTGAGTTGATGCCGGTGCTGGCTTATATTTTAAATGTGGACTTTTTCATGTTGTCCGAAAATTTGCCCAGGGTAGGCATCACTAATGTGGTCACCGAAGGAGAACGGCGAAATGCGACGCGGGTAGGTTATAGAGGCTATCCAGCGGTGGTGGATAGCAAGTTCTATAACATCTACTTGGTGGGCGACTATGGATTCATTGTCATGAAAGAACCACCATGAATCGAAAAGTTCATATGTAAATAGCGCTAGGCGCAATAGTGCGTCAAATGAACGAGCCTTTCTGAAAAGGATTGTTTAACGCGATGAGACTTTATTCCGTTGATCGAGCAAACCCTCGGCAGCTGTTCGTCGACGGCCTTGGCCTGGTCGCTATAGTCACACTCGCGTTGATTGTGCGCTTCCACGGTATTAGTGTGCCGGTCATCTGGTACGACGAAGCGTACAGCCTGCTGCTAAGCGAAAAGTCTCCCAGGCTGATCTGGTTCAATACTGCGCGGGACGTTCATCCACCTCTCTATTATCTCCTGCTGCATTACTGGATGAGATTGTTTGGAAACAGCGTCGTGTCTGTACGAGGTCTGAGTGCGCTGGTCGATGTGGGAACACTGTTGCTCTGCATGAAACTGATGAGTCTGGTTGCAACCCGCAGAGCAACCTGGATGGCAGCCTTGCTGCTGGCGTTGCTGCCGATCTCGGTTCGCTACAGCCAGGAAGTTCGAATGTACACGATGGTGGGTTTTTGGCTCATGGGCGCAACCGTGGCTTTTGTGTGTTGGGTCAAAACACCGCAGCACATACGTTATCCGGTTATTTACGTGTTGCTGATGACGTCCGCGTTTTATACGAATTACTTCGCGGCTCTTTGCGCATTGGTTCATTGGCTTTACTGGTGGAGGGGGCAAATCGCTGGTCGTGGCACGGCGCTACCCGCCCGGGCATGGGGACTGGCTAATGGTGCAATTGTCTTGCTCTATTTACCTTGGCTGCCCCATTTCATTGATCAACTGCTACATATAGGCGGGCTCGGATGGATACCGCCTGTCACCTGGCAGACATTGTTGGGCGCTGTAGCGCAATTCACCGTGATGAAGGATGCTGCGGATGGCTCGGTGTTGTGGGCAATAGTCCTGTCAGCGTTAGTCGTTTTGGCGGCGGCAATGGTGGTCCTGAAGGATCGCAACGATCGAAGGTTCAGTCTGTTGCTGGTCGGTTATTTTTTTGTGCCGGTACTCACTGTCTTTCTGATGTCCTTGGTCGTTCCAGTGTTTGTCGCCAGGTACCTGGTGTTTGCGGCCGTCGGATTGCCCCTCATCGCAGCGGTTGCGCTGGATGCATTGGCCGAACGACGAGCGGTCATCGCGTTTATTGCCATGGTTGTTTTTGTCATGGGGGAAATACAGGGGCTGCTGATTGTCTATGAGCAAACGGATGGGCTGAACGGGACATCCGTTCGCAAAGTGGCCAGGCTGGACACTGTGGCGGCCGGTATCAATCGCCAGGCTCGTCCAGATGACGAGATCGTGGTCGACGGTTTGTACTGGTATTTACCGTTCATGTACTACAACACTACGGGCATCCAGCCGAGGCTGTACGTTTCCAGATCGTCATCCGGTGAGTCCCGAGGACCTTACAATTACGGTGGATGGGTGCTCATCCCCCAACGTCTGGACTGGATTTTTTTCAACGATGTTTCCGCATTGAAACTGAGTGCCAGCAGAGTCTGGTGGGTGACGGGAAAACCCCAGCCCGAAGATGTCGTGACATTTCCAATGGAGTGGAAACAGACGTTGACGATCAAGGGCGGGGAGGTCGAAGCCCGTCTTTTTATCCTTGGAAGCGGGCGCTGACGTGACTGTCAATCGCCCCCTTGTAGGAGCGAGCTTGCTCCGGGCGGCGTTCCGACGATGGACTCAAGGGCGACGCGTTTATTCAGAAAACATGCGTTATCGTTAACGTCCATCGCGAGCAATCGAGCGTCGACCGGCTGCTCCTACAGTGTCAGGCACTTTGCGCCTGGAGAAATATCGAGAACAGCTCGGACTGGGACTTGATCCCCAGCTTGCTGTACATGTGTTTCTTATGGACCTTCACGGTTTCGACGGAGATTTCCAGTTTGCGGGCGATTTCCTTGCTTGAGCAGCCGCTGAGCATCAAACGCCCGACATCCAGCTCGCGGGCTGTCAGTTGCGCGCCCTTGAGCTGCTGCACCGAAGCTTCCAGCTGAATCCGCCAGTCGCCCTGTGGCGCGGTTTGTGGTGCCACCAGCACTTCGTTGATTTCATAGGGTAAGCGCTGGCGCAACAGGCCAAGCACCCAGGGCTGGATCAGCGACAACAGGGCGATCTGCTCGGGGCTGAAGCATTGCCGGGAGCCCAGCGACAGGCACAACGTCCGGTCGCCATCGAGCTGGCAATTGAACTGGATTTCATCGGCCACCACATTCAGACGAAAGTAGCGCTGGTAATACTCGGTCAGTTCGAAGTGCTCTGGCGCGACTTCGGCCAGGCGATAGAGACCCGTTTGGGATTGCTCGCGGCTGGCGATGTAGAACGGGTCGAGCAGGTACAGGCCCTTGAGGTAATCCTGAAACAATTGATCGGGGCTGCCGTCCTCGCCCGGGCATTCGGCGAACACTTGCGGGCGCTGAGCATTGCTGAAAAGCAGCGCGACCCAGCTGTCGAAGGCCACGTACTGATCGAGCAGGCGCACCAGTTGCGTCCAGAAGTTGGGTTTGTCGAGGGTATCGATCATTTGCCCGACCGAGCGGTGCCAGGCGATGTCTTCAAGCGTGAGCGTCATATGTCTACCCCTATCGGGTTACCCCAGCCGCGTAATTCCCCCGGCTGCTTGCAGCTGCGCATACTGAACGCAGATCCAGTGGCCGGGCAACATTCTGCCAGTCCGGCGAATAGAACAAGGAAAACCCATGAAGGTCGAATTAGCCCAATTGGCGGGCCGTGACAACGGCACAGCTTACAACCTTGAGCGAGCCTTGGTGGCGATTGCTGCCTGCGCCGTCGATACGCAGTTGATTGTGTTCCCGGAAACCCACTTGATGGGCTTCCCGTCTGCCGAGACCGTGGCCCGGATCGCCGAGCCGCTGGACGGTCCGACCGTCACTGCCGTGCTGCAGGCCGCGCGTGAGCGCAATATCGCTGTGGTGATCGGCGTCGCGGAGAACGATCACGGGCATTTCTACAACACCACCTTGCTGATCACGCCTGAAGGCATCGCCCTGAAGTACCGCAAGACCCACCTCTGGGCCTCGGATCGAGGGGTGTTCAGTGCCGGTGATCGTTACGCGACCTGCCAGTGGAACGGTGTGCGGGTGGGCTTACTGATCTGCTACGACATCGAATTCCCGGAAACCGCCCGTGCGTTGGCGCAGCTGGGGGCTGAGCTGCTGATTGTCACCAACGGCAACATGGACCCCTACGGTCTGACCCACCGCACCGCGATCATGGCTCGCGCCCAGGAAAACCAGGCGTTTGCGCTGATGGTCAACCGGGTGGAAGAGGGTGATGGCGGGCTGCTGTTTGCCGGTGGCAGTGCGCTGGTGGATCCGTTCGGCAGCCTGTTGTTCGAGGCTGGACGGGAAGAAGGGACATTCGCTGTTGAGCTGGATGTGAGTCGGCTGGCGGCAGCGCGGCGCGATTATCGGTACCTGGATGACCAGCGGCTCAGGTTGCCTGGTGAGGTGATTGAGCATGCTGATGGGCTGCGGGAGTTGATGATTCCTGCGGCATAGATCGTTCCCACGCTCTGCGTGGGAATGCAACCCGTGACGCTTCGCGTCACAGAAGCGGACGCGGAGCGTCCTTAGAGGCGTTACCACGCGGAGCGTGGGAACGATCAATACCCAATAACAACAAGCAACACCTGCTGTTTTCGCCGAACTCGGCTCTGCCATAAATCTAATAAATCGGAGTAGTCGCTCATGGCTCGTTTGCAACGCACCCTGTCGTTAGGGTCGGTGGTGCTGTTTGGCATCGCTTATATGACGCCGATCATCGTTCTCGGCACCTTTGGCATTCTCGCGCAATCCACCGCCGGCATGGTCCCGGCCGCGTATCTGGCGGCGCTGGTGGCGATGTTCTTTACCGCCATGAGCTACGGGCGAATGGCTGCAGCGTTCCCGGTTGCGGGGTCCGCTTACAGCTATGTGCGCAAAGCCATCAGCCCCAAACTCGGTTTCATCGCTGGCTGGGCGGTGTTGCTCGATTACCTGTTCCTGCCGATGGCAATCTGGTTGATCGGTGCGGCATACCTGAGCTCGGCATTCCCGGCGGTGCCGCAGTGGATCTGGGTGTTGGCGTTCATTGGGATCACCAGTGCGATCAACATCGTCGGCCTGAAACTGGCCAACGGTATCAACGCCTTGCTGATGGTGGTGCAGTTTCTGGTGTTGGTGGCATTCGTCGCGCTGTGCATCCATTACATCGGTGGTGACGCCAGCAAACCGTTGTGGACGGTCGCACCGTTCTTCAGCGGCGACATGCAGATGCCGCTGGTCATGAGCGGGGCGGCTATCGCCTGTTACTCGTTCCTCGGTTTCGATGCGGTCAGCACGCTCACTGAAGAAACCCGTGAGCCTCGTCGCACCATCCCCCGGGCGATCATGTTGATCACTCTCATCGGCGGGCTGATTTTTGTCGGCGTGTCGTACTTCGTGCAGATCGCACATCCGTCGTTTCAGTTCGACAACGCCGACTCGGCGGCCTATGAGATTGCCCGCAACGTTGGCGGTGATCTGTTCGTTTCGATCTTTCTGATCGGTCTGATCGTCGGCCAGTTCGCTTCGGGCCTGGCGGCGCAGGCCAGCGGTTCGCGTCTGCTGTTCGCCATGGGGCGTGACGGTGTATTGCCCAAATCCTTTTTCGGCGCCTTGCATGAGCGCTTCGACACACCGGTCAACAGCATCCTGCTCTGTGCCGTGGTGGCTTTGCTGGCATTGAAACTGGACGTGACGACCTCCACCTCGTTCATCAACTTCGGTGCGTTTCTGGCGTTCAGTCTGGTGAATCTGTCGGTGATCTTTCACTACTGGATCGGTGGCGACAAACGCGGCCCGCGCGAGTTGCTGCTGTTTCTGATTTTTCCGTTGATCGGGCTGGTAGCGGACTTGTGGCTGATGGTCAGTCTCGATCATCTGGCGATTTATCTGGGGGGGAGTTGGCTGGCGATTGGTTTCGTGTATCTGGGGGTGCTCACCGGCGGTTTCCGTCGCCAGCCACCGGAGATGGATTTCCAGGAAGCGGCGTAAGCTGTCTGATACACCGCGATGCTTTTGAACGGTTCATTCAATCGTTCAAAAGCATCTGTCGGACCGGCAATTGAACCCGAAACGTTGTCCCCACACCGACTTCACTGCGCACTGAAATATCCCCGCGATGCTTTTTCACAATACCGTAGGACAGTGACAGGCCTAGCCCGGTCCCTTGTCCTATCGGTTTGGTGGTGAAGAAAGGATCGAAGATTTTCTGCAAACTCTCCGGCGCAATGCCTGAGCCAGTATCGGCGACCTCCAGCCAGACGGATTCCCCTTCAATGCCGTTGCGCAGCGTGATCGTGCCCCGTTCAGGCCCCATGGACTGAGCGGCGTTGACGATCAGGTTCATGATCACCTGATTGATCTGTGATGGCAGGCATTCGATCTCGGGGAGATCTTGATACTCCTTGACCACGTCGGCCTTGTACTTGAGTTCGTTGGCGACGATGTTCAGGGTCGAGTCGATGCCATGCTGCAGATTTGCCCATTGCCACTGCTGGCTGGCGTCCACCCGGGAGAAGTCCTTCAAGTCTTTGACGATTTGTCCAACCCGGCCAATACCTTCCTTGGACTCCTTGATCAGCAATGGAATGTCTTCCATGAGGAAGTCCAGTTCGATCCGCTCACGCAGGCTTTTCAGGCGTTCAAGACGCTCGTTTGAACCGATGGCTTCTTCGGCACTGCGATAAGCGTCGAGCATTTCCTGCAAATGGTTGAAGTAGCCGCTCAGCGTGCCGAGGTTGGAGGAAATGAAACCGATGGGGTTGTTGATTTCATGGGCGACACCGGCCGCCATTTGGCCAAGGGAGGCCAGTTTCTCCGATTGCACCAACTGGTCTTCCAATTGTTTACGCTCATCGGTTTCCCGTTGCAGGGCGTCGCTGGCCATTTTGAATTCCTGAGTCCATTGCTCGACCATCTGTTCCAGATGGCTCATCTGCATCTGCGCTCGCTCGGTCATTTCCCATTTGGTGGTGAGGATATTGGCCATCTGCTGAACTTCGATATTGTCGAAGGGCTTTTTCAGGATCAACAGCCGGTCGTGGGCCAGCAGCCGGTCGAGCAGTTCTTCCCAGGAATAGTCGGAATAGGCGGTGCAGACCACCACTTGCAGGCGCGGATCTTCTTTCCACAAATGTTCGATGGTTTGCGCACCATCCCAGCCCTCGGGCATGCGCATATCGACGAAGGCCAGTGAGTAAGGCCGATCGTTTTTCAAGGCTTCGCAGAGTTTGCTCAGACCTTCCTGACCTCCATAGGCCGAATCCAGTTCGAACGCGGTGCTCGAGCGCTTGACCTCGCTGCCGAACAGCGCGGCTTCCATCAGCTCCAGATCGGCGTTTTGCTGCGCCTGCGGGCTGAGGATCTTGCGAAAGTCCTCATGGATCGAAGGTGTGTCATCGATCAGCAGGATGCGTCGGTTCGACAGGTTGTTCATGCTTGACCTGCTACGGTTTTCAAAGGGATTTGCAAGGTGAACAGCGCACCCTTGCCCGGCCCGTCGCTATGGGCGGTGAGGTGGCCGTTCATCTCGATGGCGGCCAGGGCGCAGCTGTGCAGGCCGAAGCCGTGACCCTCCTTGCGGGTGGTGAAACCGTGGGCAAAGATCCGTGTCATGTTTTCGGGTGCGATCCCCTCGCCTTCATCCTTGACGCTGACCTGCAACGTTTCATCGTTGACGACCCTCACCCCCAGGGTCATTTGCCGAGGCCGGTCACTGAGGTCGGACATCGCGTATTTGGCGTTGCTGATCAGGTTGATCAGAATCAACAGCAGCCGGTGTTTATCGCCCATCACCTGTGGCACATCGCTGTAGTCCTTGATCACCGTTACATGGTGCCGGGTCAGGGCGCCGGAGTTCATGCGCAGGGCGTCTTCGAGCAGGTCACTGACCTGCAGCGGTTCCACCAGGCTGGAGGCACCGGCGTAGGACTGTTGGGTCGAGACGATGTCTTTGATGTGATCGACGCTTTTGCTCAACTGGGTCAATTCGTCGGTGATGCTTTTTTGCTCGATGGCGATGGCGTCGACCAACTGGTTCAGGTATCCCGGCAGCAGCTTGCCTTTTTCGTCCCGGGTGATGAATTCGCCGAGGTCGTGCGAGTGTTCGTTGATCAAATGCATGGCCTTGCCCAACCCGAGCGCCTTGCTGGTGCGCAGTTTGCGGGTGACCAGGTCAGCAGAGATATTCACGCTGTTGAGCACATTACCGACGTTATGCAGCACATTGGTCGCAATCTCCGCCATTCCGGCCTGGCGCGCCGTATGCAGTAATTCGCTCTGGGTGTCTTTGAGCTCACGTGTGCGCTTTTCTACCCGTTGTTCGAGCTCCTCGTTGGCCGATTGCAGGTCCTTGTTGACGCGATTGATCACCGCGAAACTACGCAACAGCCGAATCGCCAGGTACAGCAGCAAGACGACCAGCAGGGTCGAGAACAGCAGCATGTAGAAGTGGTATTTGCGGTCGCTGATGTCGTTCTGTTGCTCGTCTTTGTTGAGCAGGTTGGTGATGTCATCCAGGCGCTCAGCCACAGGGATCGCGGCGATATTATCCAGCAAGGAGTTGACCACCGGCTGTTCGCGCAGGATCAGCGCGATGTGGTTGCCCAGAATTTCCACCGGGCCGTGGAACGCCACCGGTAGACGCTCCCGGTCCACCGACAGTTTGTTCAGGCCGACCTGGATATCGGCAGCTTTGTCATCGGAGGTGACCTGGGCGAATTCAAGGCTGCTGAGCAACAAGTCGTAGGTGTCGGCGGCAAAGTTTTGCAGCCGCAGCTTGTCACTGTCCGGGAAGCGGGCGAGCTGGCCCTGAATATCGTCCTCGGCGGTCGGCAGAAACGCCAGGGAGTTACGCAACACGGCGTTGTGCGATTTGAACCGCTCCACCAGCCGGGTTTTTTCCTTGATCGCGTTCAGGTAGGCGTCATGACTGGCTTGCCATAACACTGAGTCATTGCGGCCATGGCTGGACTCCATCATGTCGAACCTGTCCCAAAGGCGGGTCATTTCGGTCAGCGGCGAAACCAGTGGATCGTAGTTGTGGGTGATGGCGACTCTGGCCTTGAGCACCTCGGTTTCCCACTGCGCGTTCAACTGTTTTATCTGTGCGATCAGATCCCGTGATTCGGTATAGGTCGTGGTTTGATCGGAGCTGGACTTGAGGTACAGGAACAGCAGAATCGAGGCGAGCAGCAGGGACATACCAGTGAGCAACACCAGGCTGAGGCTGCGGGACATTTTCATAACGGCTTGCCTTCCCATTCACCGGTCAGGGTTTTGAGGAATTTGATGATCAAGGTCTTGTCCTGCTCGGAAGGGACGCGCCCCAGCTGGTACTTGAACATCACGTCCACCGCGTCTTCGAGTGTCCTGGCCGACGCGTCGTGAAAGTACGGGGCGGTAACCGCGACATTACGCAGACTGGGAACCTTGAAGACATTGCGGTCCTCTTCATCCTTGGTCACCAGGTAACGTCCCAGATCGGACTCGGTCGGGTTGCCCCGGGCCTGGAAGTAGTCGCCCATCACACCGAACTTCTGGAACATGTTGCCGCCAATGTTTACGCCCTGATGGCAGGCGATGCAGCCGTAATCCTTGAAACGCTGGTAACCGTACTTTTCATCGAGGGTCAGAATGTCGGTGTTGCCCAGCAGGTATTGGTCGAAGCGAGAGCGGCTGCTCAACAGGGTGCGTTCGTAGGTCGCCAGAGCATTCTGCACATTAGCGACTGTCACGCCGTCGGGGTAAGCCGCACTGAAGGTCGAGTGGTAGGCCGGGTCGGCGGAAAGTGTTTCGACCACGTTCTTCCAGTTGCTGCCCATTTCGGTGGGGCTTTGCACGACGCTGTGGGCCTGCGCTTCCAGGGTATCGGCCCGACCGTTCCAGAACTGTCTGAAATTCAGGCTGGCATTCAACACGCTAGGGGTGTTGACCGCCAACGGCTTGCCGTCGAAGCCGAGGGAAAACGGCTTGTCATCGGCACCGCCTTTTTCCAGGTGATGACAGCTGGCACAGGACAGGCTGTTATTGACCGATAACCGTGTTTCGTTGAACAGCCGGCGGCCCAGCTCTACGCGTTGGGGATCCTGGTGAGGGACCGGCGGCAGTGGTTTTAGCGGCTCGTCGAGTGGTTCGGCACTGGCTGTCAGGCAAACCCCAATCAACAGGGCGCCGATCAGGTTGGGACGGTATGGCGACATCTGATGATTCCTTGGCCGGGTACCTGAGTGTCGTTAAACCTGAAGGGGCAAAGCGTTGATCTATTCGTCCGGTGGTGCAGGTTGCGCATCGGCCTTGAGCAACTGGGCAAACGCCAGAGGTTCTACCGCTTTGCTGAAGTAATAGCCCTGACCTTCCTCACAGTGATGGGTCTTGAGGAAGTCCAGTTGCTCAAGGGTTTCCACACCTTCGGCGATGATGTTCAGGTTGAGGCTTTTGCCCAGGCTGATGATGGCGCTGACCAGCGCTGCGTCATTGCTGTCGTTGCTCAGGCCGCGAACGAAGGACTGGTCTATTTTCAAGACATCGATGGGAAAGCGCCGCAGATAACTCAGACTCGAGTAACCGGTGCCGAAATCATCGATGGCCAGCCGGACTCCCAGCGCCTTGATGGACCGCAGGGTTGCCACGGTGGCGTCGACGTTTTGCATCAGTACGCTTTCGGTGATCTCAAGTTCGAGCAGCGTCGGATCGAGACCGGTTTGTTCGAGTATCTGCACTATGCCGTCGACATAACCGCGCTGACGAAAATCGATGGCGGAAACGTTCACCGAGATGCTGATCGGCGGCAGCCCGGCCGCCTGCCAGGTGCAGGCTTGACGGCAGGCCTCGGCCAACACCCATTTGCTCAGCGGGACAATCAGGCCGCTGTCTTCGGCAACCGAAATGAAGTCCGATGGGTAGACCCAGCCGTGCCCGGGTTTGAACCAGCGAATCAGCGCTTCGGCGCCCACCACTTTGCCGGATCTGAGGTCGAGTTTGGGCTGGTAGTGCAGGACGAACTCCTTGCGTTCCAGGGCCAGGCGGATGCCGGACTCGATACTTTGCTGTTCACGGGCGCGCTGATTCATGTCGTCGATGAAAAATCCGAAATCGTTAGGCGCGTTTTCCTTGATGTTGCGCATGGCGGTTTCGGCTTTCTTGATCAGCACCAGGGCATCGAAGCCATCTTCGGGATAAATGCTGATACCCAGGCTGGCGGTCACGCTCAGGTCATGACCGGCAATGTGCTGAGGGGTACTCACAGCGCTCAAGAGTTTCTCGGCGATGCCTTTGGTCTGCTGGGGATGATGGACATCGGCGAGGATCACCACGAACTCGTCGGAACCGTAGCGAAATACCGAATCGGACTCACGCACGGTCGCTGCCAGGCTGCGGGCAACCCGTTTGAGCATTTCATCGCCAATCGGATGCCCAAGGGCGTTGTTGATACGCTTGAAGCGATCCAGGCCCAGGAACATCACCGCCAGTTGCTTGTCATGGCGCCTGGAGAGCGCCAGGGATTGGGTCAGCCGGTCACCGAGCAGGGTGCTGTTGGGCAGTTCGGTGAGCACGTCGTACTGCAACAGATGAGAGACTTTCAACAGCTCATGGACGCGGTCTTCGATGGTTCGCTCCAGGCTGAGCATTTTTAGCGCCGCATCCTGAGCCATCTGCCATTTCCAGGTCAGCGCACTGGCCATCTGGCGTATTACCAGGCTGTCGAAGGGTTTTTTCAGTACCAGTAACTGGTCGCTGAACTCCAGGCGCTCGGCCATGGCTTCCCAGGAATAGTCGGAGTGGGCGGTGCACAGCGCGATCTGCAGGTTAGGGTCGGTCTTCCATAGATGTTCGATGGTTTCCAGTCCGTCCCAGCCGGTTGGCATGCGCATGTCGGTGAACGCCATGGCGTAAGGCCGGCCCTCGGCCAAGGCGCGCGTGACCAGCTCCAGAGCTTCCTGGCCCCGATAGGCCGAGTCGACCTCGAAGGTCGGGCGTACAGGCTGAGCAGTGCCGAACAGGGTCTCTTCGGTGCCGGCCAGGGGCTGTTCACCCGCAGGTACAGGACTGAGGATCTTGCGAAAGTCCTCATGGATCGACGGTGTGTCGTCAATGATCAGAATGCGCCGGTTGGTAATGGCTAACGATGGCTTCATCTCGCGGCCTCCGGTGGTCGGTGCGAGTCTTCGACCGCAAGGGTTGCGGCGTCGGCAGGGGGCGTCGGCACGATGCTGCCGTTCATCAACAGTTGCGCGGCCTGCTGGCTGCTGACCGCTTTACTGAAGTAGTAACCCTGAGCATTCATCGGCGAGCCGGTAGAGATCAGGGAGGTTCGTTGCTCTTGGGTTTCCACCCCTTCGGCGATGATGCCGATGCCGACTTCGCGGGCGAAATTGATGATGGCACGCAGGGTCGTCGCACTGGCCGGATCCCGCGTGGCGCTGTCGATAAACGCCTGGGCAATCTTCAGGTGGTTGACCTGGTACGTCTTGAGGTAGTCGAACGAGGAATATTCGGTGCCGAAATCGTCGATGGCGATTTTCACTCCTAGCTCTCGCAGGCGCGGCAGCACATCATTGTGGGTCCATTTGGTCTGGGCCAGGGTCGCTTCGGTGACGTCGAACCGCAGATCCCAAGGGCACAGGGTCCAGCGGGCGGTGGTCCGCAGGACGTCATAGATCAGGTCCGGGCCGCTCTTGAGCTGGGCCAGAGAGAGCTTGATCGCAATCACTGGTGGCGCCATGCCCTGGTCGCGCCATAGGCGCATTTGCTGGCAGGCCTGATCCAGAAGCCAATGCCCAAGGGCAATGATGGTCCCGGTTTTTTCCGCCGCCGGGAGGAATACATCGGCCTCCAGCAGCCCGCGCTCGGGGTGGTTCCAGCGCACCTGGGCTTCCATACCGAGGATTTTCCCCGAACTCAGATCGACTTCAGGCAAATAGTGCAGTTCGAGCTCGCCTTGTTCGATGGCCGTTTTCAAGTCATTGGCCAGGGTAATCCGGTCGACCACCTCCTGATTGATCTCCTCTGAGTGGAAGTGGTACTGGTTGCGGCCCTCCTCCTTTGAACGGTACAGCGCCATATCGGCCTGGATCAGCAAGTTATCGGCGCTCGCGCTGTCTGGTGTGTAGGTGCTGATACCGATGCTGACCGACACCCGAACATCGTTGCCATCCAGCGAGTGGGGCAGAACCAGCGCATCACGGACCTTCGCCGCCAGGGCCGCAGAATGGGTCGGGTCGCCCACGTCCAGCTGCAATATCGCGAACTCGTCGCCGCCCAGGCGCGCTACTACATCGTTTTCGCGTACGCAGGCCTTGATGCGCCTGGAGACTTCTTGCAGCAATAGATCACCCACCGGGTGGCCGAGGGTGTCGTTGATCCGCTTGAAGTGATCCAGATCCAGATAGAACATCGCAAAGGGTGCAGCGCCGCGTCGGGCCGCGGCAAAGGCCTGGTGCAGGCGCTCGATCAGTGTGGCGCGGTTGACCAGACCGGTCAGCCCGTCGGTACGCGCCAGCAGGAAGATCTTCTCTTCGGCCACCTTGCGCTCGGTGATGTCGATGATGATGCCTTCGACTTCCAGCAACCGACCTTCGTTATCGCGCACCGGGATATAGCGGTTTTCGACCCAGCGCCAGGCACCGCCGCCGGTGCGCATGCGGAACTCGATGGATGCGCCTGCGGCGTGGCGGTCCAGCACCCGGGCCATGGCGGCGTCGACTTTCTCCTGATCGTCGACGTGAATCAGCTCCTTGGCCCAATTCGCCGACGCGACCAGTTGGGCCGCGACGTGACCGAACTTGGTGATGTTGTGGGAGATATACATCAGCGGGAACGACGGCTCACCGCGCAGGCGATAAAGGATGGTCGGACTGTTCTGCACAATGATATTGGCGTCGGACAGTTCCCGGGTGCGCTCCTCGACTGCCTGTTCCAGCAGGTTCATTTTCATTGAGGCGTTTTCGGTCATCTGCCATTTGACCGTCAGTGCACTGGCCATCTGGCGAATTTCGATGGCATCGAAGGGTTTTTTCAGGATCAGCAGCCGGTCACCCAAGTCAAGACGCTCGGTGATGTCCTCCCACGAGTAGTCGGAATACGCGGTGCAGAGTGCGATTTGCAGCCTGGGGTCGGCCTGCCAGAGTCGCTCGATGGTTTCCAGCCCATCCCAACCGGGCGGCATGCGCATATCGATGAAGGCCATGGCGTACGGCAAGTCGTTGGCCAGCGCCGACTCCACCTTGTTCAGGGCTTCGAGGCCTTGAAACGCCGAATCGAGCAAAAAGCTCTGGAGGGAAGCGGCCACCGGGGAGCCGAACAGTGCCTCTTCGACGCTGTTCAGTGCGTCCTCATCAAGCGCTTGCGGGCTGAGGATCTTGTAAAAGTCCTGATGGATCGATGCGGTATCATCGACGATCAGGATTCGTCGGTTTACCGGCTCCTGCAACGCCTTCATTGGTATACACCAAGGAATACGGCCATTGTGCGCGTTGAATTCATATGGCATCCCTTCCTGTCGCGGGCTTATGCGGGAGCAGATATTGGATCCTATTTTCTTGAGCATAGTCCGGCTCCTTTGGGTTCGCCGGGCGCTTGAGCTCAAATTGCCATCGATTTAGCTGAAAATCGTCTAGCCTCTAGCTCAAACCCACGCAATAGCCGATGTTTACCTTTCATTTGCCCAAAGAATGAACGTCCCAGTGTTGAATTGAGGTACTGCCATGGATGAGCAATCTGCGATGGCTTCGGCCTACAGACCCAAGGTTCTGCTGGTCGATGATGAAGAGTCGATCCTCAACAGCCTGCGCCGTCTGCTGCGCAGCCAGCCTTACGACGTGGTATTGGCCAATAGTGGCGCTCAGGCCCTGGAGGTCATGGGGCAGCAACCGATCGATCTGGTGATGACCGATGCGCGCATGCCCAATATGGATGGCGCCACCTTGCTGATGGAAATTCATCGGCGTCACCCTTCGACCATGCGCATTTTGCTGACCGGTTATGCGGATCTGACGATGATCATCAAAGCGATCAACGAAGGGCAGATCCATCGGTACATCAGCAAACCCTGGAACGATGAGGAAATGCTGTTGACCTTGCGCCAATCCCTGGCCCATCAGCATTCCGAGCGCGAACGGCTGCGCCTGGTGCAGTTGACCTGGGAGCAGAACGAGCAATTGAAGTCGCTCAACACGACGCTGGAAAAGCGTGTCGCTGCACGCACTGCTGAACTGCAGCAAACGGCGGACATGCTCGACCTGGCCTACGAAGAGCTCAAACACAGCTATGTCACGGGTACCGAAGTGTTCTCGCTGTTGGCCAATCTGCGTTTACCGAAGGCCAAGCAAACCAACCGGCAGATCATCGAACTGGTGCGCGTCTACTGCAAATCCCATGGGCTGGATGAGGCCACCAGTCGCGACCTGACCATGGCCGCGGCCCTCTACAACATCGGTAAGTTGAGCTGGAGCGACAGCATGATGACGGCCCCCGCCGACTTGCTGCGCCACACCGAGCGTGAGCGTTACCGGGGGTATCCGAAACAGAGTGAGTCGCTGTTGATGACTCTGGACCCGATGAAGGATGCGGCCCGCTTGATTCTTCACCATCAGGAGCGTTGGGACGGCAGCGGTTTCCCCGATCACCTCAAGGGCGAGGCGATTCCTTTCGGTTCGCGGCTGCTGAAACTGGCGGTGGACTTTATCGAGTTGCAGCGCGGGCTGATCCTCGAGCGGCAGATGAACAGTGATGAAGCACTGGTATTCATCCGCAACTACGCCGGCAAGCTTTACGATCCGGAGCTGGTGGAAGATTTCGTTCAAGTCTGCGCAGCGTACCTGAGCGATGTCACTGTCGGTGATCCATCGGTCAAAGTGCTGAGCACCCGTGAACTGGCGCCCGGCATGGTGCTGGCACGCAACCTCAATGCCGACAATGGCATGCTCCTGCTCAATGCCGGCAAGCAGCTCAATGGGCCGCTGGTGGCGAAACTGATCGCCTTCGAAGCCATGGAGGGGGGCAAATACAGCATTTTTGTCAAAGTGCCGGAGGAGGTGGGGGGGTTGCAGCAGGTTGGTTAGACGTTGTTTGAGGTGAAGCGAGGTTGTGTGGGGGCGGGAAATCGTTGCCTGTCTCGAAACCCAGCTCTCTCCCTTTTGGGGAACGGACTGGCTGTCATGACCCGCTCGAAGTTCGAACGACTGCGATACCCGGCTCCTCAATTGCCGACAAACTGAAACTCATGGGATCCTTGCGCCTTTGCGTCCAAGGCCATTTCTCACCCATGACTCTTCCATCATCCGCAACATTTTCCTCCATCATCCGCATTGCCGCGGCGCTGTTGATTGGTCCGGACGGTCGAACCCTGCTGGTACGCAAGCGCGGCACTCAGGCGTTCATGCAGCCGGGCGGCAAGATCGAAGTTCATGAACAACCGGTGGCGGCGCTGGCGCGTGAGCTTGCAGAAGAACTCGGATTGCGTATCGATACGACGGCAGCCCGTTACCTGGGCAAGTTCTGCGCTCCAGCCGCCAACGAGCCGGGTTCTGTGGTGGAAGCCGAACTTTTCCAGTTGAACATCGCCTCTGATGTGACTGCGGCAGCGGAGATCGAAGAGGTGGTCTGGATCGATCCGGCCACCGACGGCGGTCTGGTGTTGGCGCCATTGACACGGGACCTGATCTTGCCGTTTTATCGGGCATCACAAACGACCCCAGCCTGATCTTCAACGGACAAAGGACTGCTCCATGATTCCCACTCAAGACTTATTGCTGTTCGCCGCTGCCGCACTGCTGATGGTGCTCACGCCAGGGCCGAACATGATCTACCTGATTTCCCGTTCGATCTGCCAGGGCCGCAAGGCCGGCGTGACTTCATTGCTGGGGGTGGTGGCGGGATTCTTCGTGCACCTGTTCGCGGCTGCGGCAGGTTTGACGGCGGTGTTTCTCGCCGTGCCGATGGCCTATGAAGTGCTGAAATGGGCTGGCGCGCTGTACCTGCTGTGGCTGGCCTGGCAGGCACTCAAACCGGGAGCGCGCTCGCCGTTCGAGGCCCAGCAACTGTCGCCGGATTCCTCAAGAAAACTGATCTTGATGGGCTTTCTCACCAGTGCCCTGAACCCGAAAATCGCGGTGTTCTACCTGTCGGTGTTTCCGCAGTTCATCAACCCCGAGCACGGCTCGGTGTTCAGCCAGAGCATCATTCTCGGCCTGACCCAGATCAGCGTGAGCTTTTTAGTCAACTTGCTGATCGCATTGTTTGCCTCCGGAATTGCAGCGTGGTTCGCCCACAACCCGCTGTGGCTGGCGGTGCAGCGCTACTTCATGGGCTTTGTGCTGGCCGCGCTCGCGGTGCGTTTGATGCTCGAACAACGTCGGACTGCCTGATAATCCACATGAGCCATTTTTCATTGCCGGTTTGAACGCGCCATGAGCATCCAACGCCTGAACCAACGACACGCCGTGCAGTATCGGGCGTTGATGCTTGAAGCCTACGGTCTGCATCCCGAGGCGTTTACCTCCAGCGTCGCCGAGCGCGCCACAATGCCATTGGCCTGGTGGGAGTCGCGCCTGACCAGCGATCTGGATCTGGTGCTCGGCGCGTTTGAAGGCGACAACCTGGTGGGCATCGTCGGTCTGGCCTTCGAACCGCAGGAAAAAGCCCGGCACAAGGCCACGCTGTTTGGCATGTATGTATCCGCTGCGTCTCGTCATATCGGGTTGGGCTACCAATTGGTACAAGCCGCACTCGCCGAGGCGCGAGCGCGTGAAGGGTTGAAACTGATTCAACTGACCGTCACCGCCGGCAATGACGCGGCGTTAACCCTGTACCAACGCTGCGGTTTCGTGCAGTTCGGGCTCGAGCCGTTGGCGGTGAGGGTGGGTGTGGAGTACTTCGACAAGATCCATATGTGGCGGGAGTTGGGGGTGTAACTACGTATGATCGTTCCCACGCTCCGCGTGGGAATGCCTCAATGGACGCTCCGCGTCCGCTTCTGCGGTGACGCAGAGCGTCACGGGCTGCATTCCCACGCAGAGCGTGGGAACGATCTGCGTGGGGTTGCGCGCAGCTCTTTAGCGCACCGCACTCACTCCATCCAGGGTCGAGAATGAGGTGTCTTTGGCCGTCAGCAAGGGGAGTTGGGGGTGTAGCTACGTATGATCGTTCCCACGCTCCGCGTGGGAATGCCTCAATGGACGCTCCGCGTCCGCTTCTGCGGTGACGCAGA